>DASWYH010000325.1:0-11741 GCA_036405095.1 Gemmata sp.
CGCTGCTCACACGGCCGCGAAGCTGAGCCTCGACCCGAAAGACGCGGCCCGGCTCGTGGCCCGGCGGTTCCTCCGCAGCGCTGACCCCGAGGTGCGCGCCGGGGCCGCCTACCGGCTCGGGTGGCTCGGCCCGCTCGGGGCGCCACACGTTGACGCCCTCGTACCGCTCCTCGACGACACGGACGATGAGATCTTTCAGGCCGCGGCCGAGGCGATCCACGACCTCGCCCCGAAGGGCCCCGGTGCGGCCCGCGCACTGGCCGACGCGCTGGCCGCTCGGAAACTGGTTCGGGACGACGCCGGCAGGTTCGTCTCGGGGTCGAAGGCGAAGGCCGAGCGGCCCCCGCCCACCGTCGCGGAGTTAATCACGGCGACGACTGCCGAAGGCGATTTCGCGCGGGTCGAGGCCGTGTTCGCTCTGGGCAACCGCGGCGCGGCAAAAGAGGCCGTTCCCGCGCTGAAGAAGCTGTTACTCGACCCGGACCCGGCCCTACGGTTCGCGGCCGGTTACGCGCTCGCCCGGATCGGCGGGGACGCACCCGCCCTTCAGCGGCTGCTGGCCCGCGAACTGGACCCGTTCGCCCGCGGGCGCTCACGGGCCTGGACCGCGGAACGCGCGTTCGAGCGGCTCCCGGCGGACTTCCCCGAACTGATCCCGCCCGTCACGCGGTATCTCGAACGACGAACCGATGCGACGCTACTGGTTACGTGGTTGGAGAAGTGCGGCCCGAAGGCGAAGGGCGCGGTGCCGGCGCTGCGGAAGGTGCTGCGCGGCCCGGAGCAGCCGGTTCACGCGTACTTCGGGTTCGAGCGCAAGGCGGCGTGTGCGGCCCTCGGCGCGATCGGCCCGGACGCCCGCGCCGCGCTGCCCGAGTTACGCCAACTGCTCGACACCGGCGACACCGAGTTCGCGCTGGCGGCACGCGACGCGATCCGCAAGATCACCGGCGAGAAGTAGTTCCGCGGGTGCGGCTCCCGCCTGGGCGCGCCGCGGTGGGATGGCCGACCGGACGCACCCATCCGCCCCTTTCGCACCTCGGCCCGTGTGCGGACACGTGAACCGGCGGCCCGAACAACGGGGCGAAGCGCGGCACTCACGGGCGGCAAAACACGAACCCGCCCGGCGCCCCGGTCGAGCGCTGGCTCGCCTCTTCCGTCGCGGTGGCGTCCAGTACGAACCCGGCGCCCCGGAGCAGTTCCGCCCAGACCGTGACCCGGTCCCGGGCGGGTGGCTCCGCGCCCGGCGCCGGGGCGAGGTAGACGACCCGGCACCCGCTCAGGGTCGCCAGCACGTTCGGCGCGTGGCGCACGTCCAGGTGCTCGGCCAGCCCCACGGACCACCCCAGATCGAACGCGCCCGCCGAGAGCGGCTTCCGCTCGTAGTCGTGTTCGATCACCGCCCGGCTGGCCCGCGCGATCCCCGGATCGGCGTCCACGCCGACGGCCCGCACCCCCCGGTGCCGCGCGTAGTAGACCATCCCCGGCGGCCCGCCCCCGACATCGATCATGGTCCGCACCTCGAACCGGGTCGCGAGGTACTCGAACACCCCCTCGTCGTAGTGCGGCGCGCGCCGCTCGGTCCGGAGCGGGGAACCCCGGTCCGGGGGCGGCGCGTGCCCGAGCGCCCGGCGGAACAGGAACGACAAGAAGTACGCATCGGCCAACAGGTCGGCCGGCGGCATGTGCGTGAACACGCGGGTGGCCGCCCGGTTCTTGATCGTGTTGTTCGAGAGCATGTAGCACGCCGCGTCGCTCCGGAACGAGAGCGCGTGTGCGTGGTCCGCCCGACGGTCCGCGAGCCGCTCGCTGTGCTGCCAGGACAGCGGCATCACCGCCTCCGTGGGCAGCACGTGCGCCCGCCCGGGGTGCCGCGCCACCGCCCGGTCCAGGGGCACCGAACCGAGGTCGAGCCACTCCAGCGCCCGCCCCGACCGGATCGTTTCGCACACCTGGCGGTAGTGGTCCGTGATCACCGCGCCCCCCGGGGGCGTAGCCATGAAGCTGTTGCTCATGTACCCGAGCGGGTCGCGGTACCCGACGAACTCGGCCGCGTCCGCCGCGGCGAACGCGAAGTCCAGGTTCCGGAGCACCACGCAATCGGCGTCCAGGTACAGCCCGCCGTGGTGCGCCAGCAGGTACGCGCGAATGAAGTCCGCCTTCTGCGCCAGCGGGAGCGCGTCGATGGGCAGGTCGCGGTCGTGCCGGAACAGCGCCTCGAACCCGGCGCGGTCCAGCACCTCGGCCCCCGGGTGGTGCGCGCGGAGTGTCTGCAAGCACAGCTCGATGTACCCGGGGAGCGGCCCCTCCCAGTACGCCCACACGGTCCGCGGGGTCGCCCCGGAGGGCGCCGCGAGCGCCGCCGGGGGCGCGGGTGCGGGCACGGGCCGCGCGGCCGGCTCCTGTGCCCGGAACGCCGCGACATAGTCCGCCTGCCGGAACCGCACGAGTCCCCGCGCGGCGGCGACCGCGTCCGCGACCCGGCGCACGTCCGGCCAGCTCGGGTCCGGGTAGTCGTGGAGCGCCAGCACGCCCCCCGGGGCCAGCACCGAGAGCGCGAGTTCCACATCGGCGAGCACGTTGGGCGCGTCGTGCTCCCCGTCCACGAACACCAGGTCGAACGGCCCGAGGGGCGGCGTCACCACCTCGGAGAAGCGGCCCCGGCGGAGCGCGACCCGGTCCCCGTCGAGCCCGAACCGCACGAGCCACTCCCCGGCGGGCGCGGGGTCCCGGGTGTCCACCGACACCAGCTCGCGCGCCGCCTGCGCCAGCGCGACCGTGCTCCGCCCGGTGTGCCGCCCGAGTTCCAGAACCCGCTTGTCGCGGGCCAGTTCCCACAGCGCGCGCCCTTCCGCGAAGCTGAGCCAGCCGGGCACGCCCTCGGGGTGCTGGTAGGTCGCCCGGCCGGGCGCCGGGAACCGGAAGTCGGGGTCGAAGTCGGGCGCGTACACGGGCGGGGTGGCGAACGCGCTGACGATCGGGGTGTGCTCGACGAGGCACGGGTCGGAGTACCAGAGCGGCCACCCGGCCCCGGCCGCGATCCCCACCGCCCGCGCGTCCTGGCCCCCGGTGTGCCGGTCCCAGCGGTCGAGCATCACCCCCAACCCGCCCCGGCTGAAGAGGTACGCCTGCGAGCCCCACAGCCGCGCCTTCTGCCAGCGGTCGTGCGGCCCCGTGACGAGGGCCGGGCGGGCGATCCGGTAGCCGAGTTCCGGGCACGTTCGTGCCCACGGCTCCTGGATCGTGTCCGGCACGAACAGGCTCCCCCAGTGGAGTTGCCCGGTGGCGAGCGGGTGCCAGCGAGTCAGGTTGGCCCACAGGTGCCGGCCGACGCACACGTCGTCTTCGAGCACCAGCGCCCACCAGCACCCGTCGTCCCACGCGCGCTGGAGGACCGACCGGTACATGTGCGAGGTGCTCGCCCACCCGACCGGCCAGTCCGCCGGCTGCCGCAGCACCTCCGGCGGGGCGGGCCAGTCGCTGGCCCCGATCGACTCGAGCGTGCGGGCCAGAACGTGCTCGCGCCCCGGACACGTGACAACGTACAAACCGAAATAGGGCAAAGTGGACATTGCGTGATCGGGATGAGTGGGGCAGGAGCTTTCGGGCGCGGCCCGAAAGCCGCGCCCCCGCGGGCGCCGGTTCCGGGCTTCAAAAGGAACCGAACCGCACGCACCCGCCCCGGCGCGCGGCCGGGACCGGTGCACACACGACTGTAAAACGGATGAGGTTTTAGCTCAACGGGAGCGGAGGGGGAGGAGGGGGCCACGCGGTGAGCGCATCGCCCGGAGGGGCCGGGGGCGACAGTGCGGCACACGCGGCGCAGCAATCGACCGGATCGGTTCCGCCCGCGTAAAACGTTTCGCTTTGCGCGCCGCCCCACTTACCGCTTGATCGGAGCCACGCCACCGCGGTCAGCGGCACCCCCGTGGGGCTCGACGCGGGGACCGGCACGTCGTGGGCACACCAGTCCTGTCCGACCGGGGGCACGTCCACGTCGCCGGGCTGTTTGGGGTCCGGGTCCGGGAGCGGGGGCGGGGGCACGTGCCCCGCCAGTATCCGCACCCGGACGATCGTGGGAAATGTCGAGTCGTTGTCCCTGAGGTCGCCGTCGCCCACGGTCCCGCGGACGCAAATCGTCCCCGCGCCGGCCCCTGAGCCGGACCCAGAGCCGGATCCCGCTACCAGAACGTTGATGGTGCTCGTCGGGCACTGGATCTCCACCGGCCCCTCCGTTTCACTCGATAAAAAGATACCGGGCGGTCGAAACCGTTACGGTCGATCCGTTGCAGTACACCCCGAACTCGCCCGTGGTGTGCGGGTCCTTTGGAAACAGTTGCAACGACCGCTCGAGAGCACGCGCGTTCACCAACTCCGGGCGCGGGATCCCGTTCCACCGGACGAGCCCGAGGCCCTCCGGCTTGACCTCCAGTTCGAGGATCAGCTCCTCGTTTCCGGGCGGGGCGATGTACCCGGTCCCGATCCCGTTTGCGGAGTACCCCGCGATCCGGTCGTTCAGCGCGATCTGCGCGCGGACCCGGGTCAGCCCGTACTCGCCGTTCGAGCCTTGTTTCAGGTGCCGGAGGTCGATGATCTGGCACACGAACTCGTTCGGCGCGTTGGTTTGGCCACCAAAATACACGCCGAACCCGCCGGTCCACCGCACCTGGCGGAACCCGATCTGGAGCTTGTACCCCTGGGCATTCGTATTCCCGAGCCGGAGCAGCGCGGGCCGCGTGGACTGCACCGTCAGCACTTCTTTGTCGGCATTGTGCGTGAACTGGTTTACGTCGGTTGGGAACCAGAACCGCTCACCGGGGCGCGTGGCCAACAAGTTGTGCCACCTCTTCGGATCGCGCGGCTCGTCGCCCCCCGGCCCCTGGTCGCGCGCCGCCCCGCCCACCCCCGCGCGCAGTGCGTAGGTGCTGGCGCCCGCGAGCCCGGCCGCGAGCACCGTGGCCGCGACGATTAGCCGCCCGTACTTGGGCGCCACGGGCCGGAGCGAGGGCTGGGTGCTCGGAACGTTTTTGAGCCCCGGCACCGGGAGCCGGGCGAGGTCGGCGCCGCGCGCCAGGGGGGCCAGTTCGGCGGCCACCGCGGCGGGGGTCGGCGGCCGGTCGGCGGGATCCTTGGCCAGGAGCCGGGTCAACAGGTCGTTCAGCGCGGGCGGGACGTCAGCCCGCCGGTCGGCGATCGCCGGGACCGGGTTCTGCTTGTGCGCGCACATGAGGCGCAGGAACGAGCCCGGCCCCGAGCCGGGGTACGGGGGCTCGCCGGTGAGCAGCGCGAAGAGCGTGCACCCGAGGGCGTAGAGGTCCGAGCGGATGTCCACCGTGTTCGTTTCGGCCCACTGCTCGGGGGCCATGTACTCGGCCGTACCCATCACCTCGCCGGCCCGCGTGAGTTCGTCGGCCCCACCGAACCGGAGCCGCGCCAGGCCGAGGTCCAGCAGCTTGACCTGACCGGTCGCGGACAGCATCAGGTTGGACGGTTTGATGTCCCGGTGGACGAGCCCGTGCTCGTGCGCGCCCTGGAGCGCGAGCGCGGCCTGGCGGGTCAGCTCGCACGCCTCGGCGACCGGCAGCGGCCCCCTGGCGGTGATCAGCCCGGCGAACGTCTTCCCGTCGATCAGCTCCATCACCAGGAAGTGGAACCCGTCGACCTCCCCGGCGTCGGTTGCCCGGACCACGTTCGGGTGGTCGATCCGGCCGACCACCTCCATTTCGCGCTGGAACCGGGCCACCGCGCGCGAGTCGCGGACCAGGGCCGTGTCCAGCACCTTCACCGCGACCGCTTTTTTGAGCCGCACGTGCTCGCCGCGGTACACGGTGCCCATGCCGCCCCGGCCGAGCGGCTCCCCGAGCCGGTACGGGCCGAGCTGGGCCGGTACCGCCGGGAGGGGGAGGTGGGGCACGGGCAGGCGGGGCGGCGGGACCGGGCTGGTCGGGACCGCGGCACATCGTGCCCCGCCGGCCCCTTCGGCCCGGCGGCGGGACCGGAACGTGACGCTCGTGACCTCGTCCATTTTCTGGACCGCGGCTTCGCAGTTCGGGCAGTCGGTCACGTGCGCGCCGATCTGGTCCATCGTGTGGGGCGGCAGCTCGGCGCTCAGGAACGCGGCCAGCTCGGCCGGGGTGGGGCACGAGAGGTGTTCGGAACAGTGCTCGCGGCTCATCAGCGCCCCTCACACGACCACAGGTCCGGGACCAACGACCGGCGCCTCGGTGTCGACCCGCCCCGCTCACAAATGCGCGGAACGGATCGATGCCCAGTTTACCATACTCTAAACGCAGTGCACCGGTTTTCCGGAATCTCGAAGTGCGCCCGGGCGTGGCGCAAAATCCCGGTGGAATTTGTGCTCCCGCGCGCGGCGCCTTGAGCTTCGGCCGAAGTTAGCTCCGGCGATAACAGCCCAGACGGCGCCATTATTGCCTGTTCGACCGATTTTTGCTCACTGTCGGGTTTGACGGCTCGTGTCTTCCGCGCCGGCGCGTGGCAGACGCTGTCAGAGAAGAAGTGCCCCACTAATCGGGGACCGCGGCGCCCTCCCCGCCCGCGCGGGTGGCTAGTGCGGGGAGGACATCATTGGCCGAGTAGCTCAAGAACCGCACGCTCCCGTCGGCGAAAGCGAAATTCGCCCCACCCGGGTGCGATGACCAGAAATGGAAAATGTCACAAATATTATCGACACTCCCGACCCGAAACGGGTACGAATCAAAAGCGCACGTCGGTGTGCGGAAGGTCATCCGGGCGCCCCGAGCACTGAGCAGCATATCGGCATCGCCCGTAAACTCTTGACCGACACCGGCGTACCACCAGCCCCAGCGAGAATCGGGACTCGGCGGCCTTTCACCGACGGCGAGCGTGTTACTTGCCCCGTCGCGGATATCGCCGAGGGCAACTGCACGGTTCAAGAGCAGCACCCCGTCTTGTGCTCCGAGCGCGGAACCGGAAACGCCCAGATAATGCGTAAACGCGACCGAAAACCCCTCCTTGACAACTCCCGCCGCGCGACCGTCAGATGGGCAGACAAATGCGGATACCGCCTCGGCTGACGGCGCGTGGCGCGGCGCGGCATAAAATCGCGAATCGCGCTGGTACTCGCTCTGGGTCTGTGCCCACAAATCGGCCCGCTCCAAATGGGGCAACAAGCGGGCCAGCCACGTGAGGTACGGGTACGGGTCTCCGTCCCGCCGCATGCCGATCGGGAAGGACTTCGAAACGTCGTGGTGGTGATGCAGCGCGGTGCCGATTTGCCTCATGTTGTTCAGGCACCGCAGGCGGGCCGCGGACGCCCGCGCCTTCTGAACGGCGGAAGCGACGAGCGCGATAAGGACCGCCAGGATCGCAAGCGCTACGAGTAACTCGACAAGCGAAAATGCGGCTCGGGGCGTCGGGCGGCCCATCTTTTGTTCTCGCTGATTGGTTCGAGAGGCAACGGGCGTGGCGATCGCGACGCCCCGGGGCATCATTTCTGGGCCGGTCGCGTTCTCCGATACCGGACGAGACCCACGATCAGCAGAATGAGCCCGCCCGCGACACAAGCCCACCACCACGATAGGCGACGCGGCTGGGGCGCCAACCCGGTGTCGATTAACGGATTGGCACTCGATCGCTCAACAATACCAAACAGATCATCCAAATTATTCCCGCAGATTGTTTCGTCTTGCTTTAACCTGATGCCCCCAGGTTTGTCCTGAATGAACACCTGCGTGCCGGCCGGAGCCTTGAAACAAAAATCTTCGGGCCGCGGCTTGGTGTCAACATCCAGTTCGAGGACCAATATTTCGTTCACGGTAACGGCGGCTCCGCCCGCCGCTTTCGGAACGGTGCTGAGCACCCGTTCCGGAAACCAGCGGTCCCCGGGGCACAACCGGGCAGACAGCAAGCGGGTTCGCCAAACCCGCTTGCTCACGAGTTTGACGTCGATCTGGAGCGGCAGGTGCCCGCGCTCCGGGTCCAGCCAAAAGTCGAACACCTCGCCCGTCTGCTTCTTGGTGATGCCCACCCCAACGGCCGCGCGCCCGGACACCTGCTCGCGGCCACGAAAGGCGGTCGTGTAGGCCAGTGCGTCGGCGGCCAGCCGGTCCGGCCCGTGCGTGTTGCGGTGGCCCATCACGCCCATGTTCAGAGGGGTCGCATCCACCATCCCCGACTTGCCCGACTCCTTCGCGAACAGATTGATTGCACTGAGGCCACTGGTGTAACCGGCTGCGCCAGGAGGCCCGGCCAGGTACTGCGATGAGACAAAGGGAACACTCGTAAACGAGGTTCCGCCCTTGGCCGGTGGACGGGGCGGCGGCCCCGCGTCGCACTCGAACTTTTCGAACTCCCCATCAACGATCAAGGTCGCCACGGCCGACTTACTGTTTTCCCAACGGCCCGCGATGGCATCCGCTTCCGAGGCCGCGCTGGTCTGAGTCAATTTGTACTTCACACGATAGGTGGGAAACGACTGGATGTTCGAAGCGAAGCTCCGGAGAGCGACTTCCTGTTCGTCGGCGTGCGCCACGAGCGGGGTTAAAAGAACAACAAACAATCCAATTCCGGTAGTGCGCATAACTATCGATATCTGATGGCATGTTGCGTGACAGAAACTCTAATGTGAGTCGGCCCCTGGAAACGGCCCGCGGCGAAAGATCGCCGCGGGCCGTTCGTGCGGCGACTGCTTACGGTGTAATTGGCCCATCAATAGTGACCACTCCGAGCGGCTCACAGACGTCCGGCCCCACGGTCACCCAGAAGGCGCATTGGGCCTGATTGCAGTTCGAGGTCAAGTGGAATGAGAGTTTGGCGCAGGTGATGCCGGGGTATTTCGTGCAGGAGTCGGCGGTGAAAATGTTGTCAACACACACGCCGTATTTTCGCCACTGATCGGGCTTCAAGCAGTCGCAGTTTGTGCCGTTACACGCCCCAAGTGTTTTGCGAGCAGGGAGCACCTTGCCAGCTCAACGATCACCATTGCACGATACATATTGTCTGATTGTTAGCGGCTGGTGGCGATTCGATCCCAGCCTCGCGAACCCTGCCGTACGCACCGACCACGACAAGAACAACACCTGGACAAAAACAAACAACTATCTATCGATCAGCCTTGCATTTTACAAGTAATTTCGTCAGCACTCGTTTGTGGAGTCTAAGCAAGGTTCTCTGAGAGATCAAGATTAAAATGCTACTCATCCGATCGAGCCGATCGATTGGCTTTCTTGAGGCCAGTGACGCACGCGGTCAGCACGATCATATTCCCAACACAGCCCCGCTTGGCGGACGTGTTGGTGCCGGGCCGGTGGGCCACCCGCACGTCGCTCCCCGCCCGCCAGATCGCCAACCGCTGTGCTCAAAAGGCGCCCGGGTGCCGTTGGGGCGCTCAGCCGGAAAGGTGGCCGGGGGTGACCGCGAGCCAGCTCACCGCGTAATCCAGGTACGCCGACCGGATCTCCGGGAACTGTGTCACGTTCGGCACGTGGTTCAGCTCCAGCAGGTGGGGCACGCCCGCCGGGGTGATGATGTAGTCGGCCGCGCACACCGCGAGGTCGAAGCGGTCGCGCAGGGCGCGCACGTCGGCCGCCAGCGCCTCATCGAGGGGCATGAATGCCGCGCTCGCGTGGTGGATCGACTTCTTCCACCCGTCCCCGCCGAGCCGGAGTTGGAACATTTGGTCGCCGATCGCGGTCACCCGGACCGCGTCGCCCGTCAGAAACGGCTCGATCAGCACCGGTTCGTCGGCACGCCACTCGGCCGCGAACCGCTCCTTGCCCTCTCCGCAGTGCCACTCGCCCCACTTCGCGACCGACTCGCGCTCGGCGCGGAACGTCGTCCCGGCGTCGGTGTACGAGCGGGGCACGGCGGCGAACCGCGACACCGCGCGCACGCGGGCCAGGTTCGCGATCCGCGGGCGGCAGTCGAGCAGCCCCGACGCGCTCGGGAGGCACGGGCCGCCCCACAGCGCGAGGGCCGTGATCCCGGGCAGGTCGTTCTCGAAGATGCCGTGGAAGAGCACCCTGTCGATGGGGCCGGTCCAGTCCCAGGTGCCGAACCGCGCGAGGTAGAGCTGCTGGTCCCGGAGCTGCACCTTCGGCATCAGATCGAAGGTGACGAACGCGCGCCCGGTGCGCGCTGTGAGTTCCTGAATTTCTTCGCGGTCCAAACCGATCAGGCCGATGCGTTCGGTGGGCACGTGGGGTTCTCCTCGGGGGCACGCTTCCGCCGCTCGGACCACACCCAGGCGCACAGCGCGACCCCGCCGATGACGGAACTCGTGTACGCGACGAAGTGGTAACAGGCGACGGTCAGCAGCGCCCGGTGGCGCTTCGCGGGCACCAGTTCTCCGGTGCCGGTGTCGAGGACGACCCCCAGCATCTCACTGTGCCTCCACACGCTGAAGCCCGTGAGCGCGGTGGCCGCCGCGACGCCACAGATAAGGAGGGCGATCGGCACCACGAGTTCGCGCGGGTGCAGCTTCGGGCGCGGCCCGAGGGTCGCGGTGAGGCCCGCGGCGTAGCCCAGCAGCGCCCCGCCCCACCACCCGCCCAGGAAGCCCCAGCAGATGCCCAGAAGGGTCGGATCGGTGACCCCGACAATCGGCCGGTGCAGCACTGTGAAGTATTCGGGGCACAGCCGCGCCGAAACCTGATCTTGCAGGACCGCGTAGCCCACGATCGCAACCAGGCCCATCAGCGCGAACTGATACCGCGGGATGCGGACCGCGACCACCGCCAGCATGAGGCACGCAAGAAGGGGCAACACGATCTGGTGCGTACCGAGCGGCGGCATGGCGGTTCCCCTGCTGACATCGAATCGCGAACACGGGCTCGCGATGCTCAACCACCTTATTACAAGAGGATGCGCGATGCCGATCGAATTCGTGACCGGCGACCTGTTCGTGAACCGCGTGGGCGCGGAGGCGTTCGCGCACGGGTGCAACTGTGCCGGGTCGATGGGCGCCGGGATCGCGGTCGGGTTCAAGGAGCGCTACCCCGCCATGTTCGAGGAGTTCCGCCGGCGCTGCAAAGCCGAGCCGCCAGAGTTCGCGCTCGGCGGGGTGTTCCTCTGGCGCGAAGCCGGGTTGCCCGCGGTGTTCAACCTCGGGACGCAGCCGCGCCCGGGGCGCGGGGCCACGTACCCCGTTGTTGGGGCCGCACTGAAGGCGCTCCGGGTGGCCGCGGATGAGGCCGGGGTCACCTCAATCGCGATGCCCCGGATCGCGGCCGGGTACGGCGGGCTGTCGTGGAAGAAGGTGCGCGCCGTGATCGAATCGGCCTTCGCGGACTGGCCCGGAGTGCTGTACGTTTATGAGGAGTACCGCGCGGGCGAATGAGGGGCGCTGATGTCCGACGAAATGGCTCTCCTGGCCGCGATCCGCGACAACCCCAAAGAGGACACCCCGCGCCTCATGTACGCGGACTGGCTCCAAGAACGCGCCACCACCGAGGCCGAACGGGCGCGGGCCGAGTTCATCCGCGTGCAGGTCGAGAAGACCGCGCTGGACTCGCATCGGGACGAGTTCCCGGACCGGTTTCAGTACCTTGAAGAGCGAGAGAAGAAGCTCCAAACCCGTTTCGCCAGAGAATGGCTCGCACCGTTCGCCGGCGCCGAGGTCGCACGAGCGCGCTTCTTCATGGGCTTCTTGGCCGGCATCGAGTTTCGCGCGGACCGGTGCGATGCGGAAGCCCGCCCGCCGTGGCACCGGGAACCGTTCGCCCCGGTCAAGCTCAGCGGCTCCGCCAAGGCCATCCGCCGATTGT
>DASWYH010000326.1:0-9252 GCA_036405095.1 Gemmata sp.
CGAACTCGATCGACATCGGGCGGAACCTCATGAGGGGCGCGCGGATTTAGGGAACATGTTACCGGCTTGCGAGCGCCCCGGGCCACAGAATCGGGCCGGGATCCGGAAGGCGTTGCAGGGGCGCCAACGAACCGGGTATGCTGGGGGTTATTACGCAACGGGGAAGAGCCAACCGAGGAGACCTCCATGCACCCCCTCTCGCCGTTCGCCCCCCCTCCCGGCCGCGGGTCCGCACCGGTCACGGCCCGCGCTGCGCTCGCGCTGCTCGGGGCGCTCGTGCTCGGCGCGCTCGCCGCCGCGCAGCCCCCCAAAGAACAAGAACCGGAAAAGAAAGAGCCCGAGAAGAAAGAGCCGATGTGGCCGCTGGACATCAACGGCAAGGACATCAAGGCCGTGATGAAGGACATGGAGGACCCGGACCCGACGATCCGCGAGTTCGCCGCGCGCACGCTGCCCGGGTTCGGGCCGCCGGCCCAAAAGGGCGAGGTCAGCAAGCTCCTGATCCGGCGCATGACCGCCGAGCGCGACCCGGGCGTGCGGTTCGCCGTGTGGACCGCGGTCGGGTCCATCGCGTTCGACTCCGAGGCCGACAACAAAGAGGCCATCCGGGTACTGGCAAGCATCGTCTCAAACGCCCCCAGTGGCAGCAGTGCCCGTTACCAGGCGGTTCAAACGATCTCGATGTTCGGACCGAAGGGAGAGGGCGCGATCGGGGCCCTCACCGGCATCGCAATTAAGGATGCGTCCTACGAGACCCGGCGGGTGATCGCCAGCGCCCTCGGCCGGATCGGGTTCAACGAGACCGGGGGGCCGAACATGCTGGCGCTCACGAAACTGGCGGACATCCTGGCCAAAGACGAGAGCGCCGCGGTGCGCATGGAGGCGCTGCAAGCGCTCATGCTGCTCGGGCCGCCGTGGGCCGGGTTCAAGCAACCGGGCGACAAGATGACCCCGCCGATCAAGACCGACGCGGCGGCGACCATCGTCAGGTACATGAAGTACCGCGTCGGCGACCCGAAGCTGAAACTGGCCGGCCACGAAAAAGACAAGCAGGTCGAGATCTGGGCGCGGCTGGTGCTGATGCGGTTCGACCCGAGCGAGATCAACGAGGAGAACCTGGACGCCTTCGCCCGCCACCTCACCCAGCCCAACATCGGGGTGCGCATCCAGGCGCTCCAGGCGATCGCGTTCATGGGCGAGGCCGGCGCCCGGAAGTGGCAGGACGTGGAGAGCCTCCTGTGGAACAAACAGCAGCCGCTGCAACTGACCGTTGCGACGGTGCAGGTGCTTGAGGCGATGGGCGGGGGCGCGAAGCCCGCGTTACCGAAGCTGCGCGAGTTCGCCGCCGAGACCCGGAAAGACATCGAGAAGATCGGTGCCTCGAAACCGGCCGAGAAGCTCACCGCCGAGGAGCTGCAGAAGAAGAAGAACGGCGAGGACCTGGTGAAGATGGTCGAGAAGGCGATCAAGCACATCGAAGAAACGAAAGTGATGAACCCGATCCCGGACCCGCCGAAGAAGTAGAGGGGGCGCGAGCCGCCCGGTGTTCTCGAAGGGTTTTCGGGCTCTCGGTCCGGAGAGCGGTCGTCTCGGCGCCCCACAAACCGGTGACGCCACCAGATCGCCGTGTGCCCCCCGGCGCCCTTCGGGGGATCGGCGGCACACGGCAACTTGGCACGTCGAACAGCCGCCCCGATTCCCACCCGCTCCCGGAACGGTGAATCCCGTCCGCGCGCCTCCCACGGGCGCAAGGAGCGGCCAGATCCGCGTTTTCACCCCACAAGAATCCCCCGCCCCGAACGAATCACTTCTGACAAACTCATCGCGAACCGCGCGAAGTCGCGCAAGGGCGGAAACCGGGCGGTTACTTTCTGGTGCTTGAATCGGGCGCAGGGGCGGGGATAATTGCGAGTGTCCGCTCTTTGGGGTTCCTGGCATGGCCGGTGGTTACCGCTGCGCGCTCGGGCACGTCTGGCACCCGCCGAGCGGGTCCGCGACCGCCTGCCCGGTGTGCGGCGACACCGCCTTCGTGCTCGCGGTCGAAGAGCCGTCCGCCCTGGTAATCGCCGGCGACGGTCCGAACGCGACCCTCGACCTCCCCGGCCCGCCCCCACGAACCGCCGGGGCGAACGAGCCGCCCACGGTCGCGTTCGTTCACCCCGGCGGCGCGGACACCCCGGACCCGTCGTTCCGTTCCCTTGCCGGTTTCGTGCCGCCGGCGCCGGGCACCGCCCAGGGCCCCCTCGCCGGGCCGCCGAGCAGCGTCGTCCCGTTCGGCCCGGAGGACACGTTGGACTTCGCGCCCCCCACCGTACCGGGGTACGAACTCCTGCACGAGTTGGGGCGCGGCGGGATGGGCGTGGTTTACAAGGCCCGGCAGCTGAACCTGAACCGGGTCGTCGCACTGAAGATGATCCTCTCCGGGGTCCACGCGGGGCCGCGCGAGCGCGAGCGGTTCAAGCGCGAAGCCGAATCGGTCGCCTCGCTCCAGCACGCGCACATCGTCCAGATCTTCGACATCGGCGAGGCCAACGGGCACCCGTACCTGGCGCTGGAGTTCGTGGACGGCGGGAGCCTGGCCCAGAGCCTCTCGGGGGCACCGTGGGACTGCACCCGGGCCGCCGAGCTGGTCGAGGTGCTCGCCCGCGCGGTGCAGTTCGCCCACAGCGCGGGGATCGTCCACCGCGACCTGAAGCCGGGCAACATCCTGTTGCCGGCCGAAGGGTCCCATGCCGAAGGGCACGGCGGCGACCGGAGCGGCCCGCGGGCCGCAGCCGCTGGGCCGCTCCGGCCCGACGCCCGGCGCCCCAAGGTGACCGACTTCGGGCTCGCGAAGCGGCTCGACGAGACCCACGGCGACGGCGGCACCCGCACCGGGGCGGTGATGGGCACCCCGAGCTACATCGCGCCCGAACAGGCCAGCGGCAAGAGCCGCGAGGTCGGCCCGGCGGCCGACGTGTACGCGCTCGGCGCGATCCTCTACGAGCTCCTCACCGGGCGGCCCCCGTTCCGGGGCGAGACCCCACTCGACACCGTTCTCCAGGTGCTCCACGACGACCCGGTTCCGCCCAAGCGGTTGCACCCGGCGGTCCCCCCCGACCTCGAAACCATCTGCCTGAAGTGCCTCTCGAAACAGCCCGCGCACCGGTACGCGAGCGCGGCCGACCTCGCGGCCGACCTGCGCCGGTTCCTGGAAGGGAAGCCGATCCTGGCGCGCCCGCTGTCGGCGTGGGGCCGGGGCGCGAAATGGGCCCGGCGGCACCCCTCGCTCGCGGTGCTCCTCGGGATGACCGCGGCGGCGACCGTGGCCCTCGTGTCGGTGCTGTCGGTCGCCTACGTGCGCGTGAGCGAAGCGAAGGCGGCCAAGGAGCAGGAGGCGCGCACCGCCCAGGACGAGCGGGACCGGGCCGAGGCCGAGAAGCGCCGCGCCGAGGCCGAGAAGCGCCGCGCCGAGGCCCTGGCGGCCACGAACCAGGAGCAGCGCAACAAAGCGGTCGCGCAGGCCGAAGAGCTGAAGCGGGAGGCCCAGCGCACGCGGCGCGCCGCGTACGCGCTGCAACTGGCGCAGGTGGCGATCCTGTGCGAGCGCGACCCGTTCCGCGCCGCGACCCTGCTCGAAGACGAAACGCGGTGCCCGTCGGACCTCCGGGATTTTGCCTGGGCGTACCTGCGCCGGCTGTGCCAGCGCGGCGACCGCGCGTACCTCGACCACACCGCCGCCGACCCGCTCCGCGCGGTCGCCTACGCCCCCGGCGGGGCGTTCGTCGCGACCGCCGGCGACGCCGGGCGCGTGCGCGTGTGGGACCCGCGCACCGGGCGCACCTGGGCCACCCTCACCGGGCACGACGGGGCCGTCCTCGGGCTCGCGTTCAGCCCCGACGGGACCGCGGTCGCGTCCGCCGGGGCCGACGGGACGGTGCGCCTGTGGCCCCTGCCGCTGGACGTGATCGCCACCGCCAAGAGGGCCGCGAGCGCGCTGCCGAACTGGGTGCCGCCGCTGGTCGACCAGTTCGTCGGGGTGCCCGACCTGCGGGCCGCGGTGGTGCTCCGCGCGCACGAGAAGGGCGCGAGCTGCGTCGCGTTCGCCCCGGACGGGCGCACGCTGGTGAGCGGCGGGGAGGACGGGTTCCTGCGCTGGTGGGACCTCACCGGCTGGCGCCCGGCGGGACCGGACCTCGCGGCCCTCGGCGCCCCGGGCGCGCTCGCCGTCGCGCTCGTCCGCTCGGCCCAGGCGGCAAACGCGCGGGCCGTGTGGGAGCTGCGCAAGCTCCCCGCGCACCCCGGCGGGGTGCTGTGCGCGGCGTTCTCGCAGAACGGGCGGCTCCTCGTTTCCGGGGGCAACGATCACATCGCCCGGGTGCTCTCGGCCGACGGTGCGAAAACGGTCCGCACGCTGCCCGCGCACGCCGACGCCGTGCGCGCGGTGGCGGTCGCGCCGGACGGCTCGGCGGTCGCCACGGTCAACAACGGGCTGGCGCCGCAGGTGCGGCTGTTCGACACCCGCACCTGGCGCGACCGGCGCCTGTTCGGGCACACCGCGACCATCTATGCGCTGGCGTTCAGCGACGACGGCCAGCAGCTCGCCAGCGCCGGGTTCGACCGGACGGTGCGGCTGTGGGACGCCGAGGACGGGCGCGAGCGCGGGCAGCTGGTCGGACACGCGCAGCAGATCAACGCCGTGGCGTTCGCCCCCGACCGGCGCACGGTCGTCTCCGCGGGGATGGACGGGGCCGCGGTGGTGTGGCAGACCGGCACCCGCACGCACGAGGCCGACGACCTGTTCCGGTTCCCGCGCAACGCGCTCTCAAAGCAGCCCGCCCAGGAACTGACCGCGTTCGCGATGAGCCGCACCGCCGCCGCGCTCGTCGGCGTGGACGACCTGGGGCGGGTGCGCATGGCCGCGGTCGGTCACGTTCCCCCCGGGCACGCCCCGGGACCGATCCCGGGGCCGCTCGCGCTGACCCCGCTGCCCTACTCCGCGCCCCTTACCCGGCTCACGGGCCGGGCCGCGGCGGCCTCGAGTGACGGGCGCACGTTCGCCGTCGCCGTCGAGGGCGGGCTCCTGCTGTGGCAGCCGTTCTCGCTGCCCCCGCGGCCGGTGCCGCTCAAGGGCCCCCCGCCCCGCGGCGCATTCACCCGGGCCGTCGCCGTGAAGACGCCGCAGCCGGTTCACGGGCTCGGCATCGACCCGACCGGGCGCTGGCTGTTCGCGCTCGACCCCCACGGGGTGCGGCGGTACGACCTGCGCACGATCCCGGCTTCCGCCGAGCAGCCGGTCGCCGCCCAAAGTGAAACGGTGCTGGAAGCGGGCGACGCGCGGGAACTCGCGTTCCACCCGGCGCGCGAGTGGCTCGCGGTGGGCACCGGGGCCGGGGTCCGGGTCGTCACCTTTCGGGGGCAGGTGCTCGCCGACGCGCCCGCCGCCCACGAGAACGCGCGGGTCGAGGCGCTCGCGTTCGACTGGACCGGCGAGCGCCTCGCGACCGGCGATTCGAGCGGGCGCATCAAGCTGTGGGGCGTGAGCGGCGCGGGGCGCCTCGCCCCCGAGCGCGACCTGACCGGGCACAACGGGGCGGTCCACTCGCTCGCGTTCAACCCCAACGGGCGGACGCTCGCCTCGGGCAGCGACGATCGCGCGGTGATCCTGTGGGACCCGGTCGCGGGGCGCGAGCGGCTGTCGCTCCTGGGGCACGCGGACCGGGTTCTGGAGGTCCGGTTCAGCGCCGACGGCGGGGCGCTCATCAGCGTCAGCCGCGACGGGGCCGTGAAGCGGTGGCGCGCCGACGTGCGCGCCGCGGCTCCCGGCGTGGCGCTGCCGCCGGCCCTGCCCCGGATGTGACCCCAGTACCCGTCAGAGGAACCGGGCGGGAGCGGCGGTAAACACAACCCCGCGCCCGTGCGCCGGGCGCGCCCCATGGCTCGGGCGTTCCCCAGTCGGCGTTACAGGCGCGCGTTCGGAGGAGGGGGCTTCGTACCCCGTTTCAGCCGGCGCCCCAACTCGAACACGCCGCGCAGCACCGGCACGCCCCAGCGGGTGCGCCCCCGATACGGGCCGGTGCGCCGGGTCGCGGCGTCGATCAGCCCCTCAAGGACGGCATCGGCGGCGGCCGGTTGCGCGTCCTCGCGCTCGTGGCAGTAGCGGTGGTACGCGTAGCGGAGGTACGCCGCGTAAGCCGAGAACAGCCCGCGCCCGCTCAGCGCCCGGTGCTTGCGAATCAGGCGCGCGAGGTTGCGCGTGTCGTAGTACCGCTGCCACTTCTTCCCGGCCCGCTTGAACGCGGTCGAGCCCTTGTGCCACACGAGCGGTTCCGCGAGCACCCCGCACCCGAAGCCCGCTTCTTTGACCCGCAAGCAGAAATCGGCCTCTTCGTGGATCAGGAAGAAGTGATCGTCGATGAGGCCCACGCGCTCGAACACGTCCCGGCGCACCATCATGCAGCACCCGTTCACGATGTCGGTGCCATCGACCGCGGGCGGGTCAGCGGCGCGCTCGGGAACTTCCTTCCGCTTGAAGAACCCTGGGAACCCCGGCGGGTTGAAGGTCACGCCGTCGGTCATCACCACGTCGGGCTCGTCCATGTACCGGATCACCGGGCCGATCACCCCGAAGTCCGGGTGCGCCTCGAACGCCCGCACCAGGCGCCTGACGAGGTCGGGGCTCACGGTGGTATCGTTGTTGAGCAGGAGCACGTGCGTGGCGCCGCGGGCGAGCGCGTACCGGATGCCGGTGTTGTTCCCGCCGGACCAGCCCAGGTTCGCGTCGTTCCGGACCACGTGGGCCCACGGGAACTCGGCCCGCAGCGCCGGGGTCGGGTCGGGGTGCGAAGCGTTATCGACGAGCACGACGGTCGCCGGCGCCGAAAGGCCCGCGAGCGAGCCGAGGCACTTGCGGGGGTCCTCCAGGCCGTTGAAGTTCACCGGCACGATCCACACGTTCGGGGTCACGCGCGGCCCCCCGCGGCGCGGCGCTTCGGCCCGCGGGCGCGCCGGGCCACCGCCCCCGGCAACAGGCACAGCCCCGCGAGCGCCAGCGTCACCGGGCGCCAGTCGCCGGCCCGCACGGTCAGCCAGAACCGCTTGCGCGCGGTCGCGGCGTCGCCGCGGTCGTAGGCCAGGTAGGCGTGCCCGAACAGGTGCGTGCGGAGCTGCGCCCGGATGAACCGCCGGTCCGGCGCGGAGAGGTCGCACTTGGTGAGCACGTTGCGCAGGGCCTGCACGAACTCCGCGATCATCTTGTCGGCGTTGCTCGACATGTTGTCGAGGTGCCGGGTGTACTTCGCCAGGGGCTCCGCCATGTACGCCCAGGTGAACCGGTGCGCCATCCGCAGCCACAGCTCCCAGTCGGCCGCGCCGCACAGCTTCGGGTCGAACCGGCCGACCCGCTCGAACGCCTCCCGGCGCACGATCGTCGCGCCGATGAACACGGGGTTGCGGACCGCCATCCGCCGGAAGAACGGGCCGCGCTCGAAGGTGCGGAACCCCGGCTCGGGCTCGGTGTGCGGGAGCCGGAAGAACGCCTCCTGGCCGGCCGCTTCGATCCACGACACGTAGCCCTCTTGCGGGTTCCCCATCTGGGCTTCGGCGAAGAGCGCATCGACCTCGGGGTGGGCGTCGAGGAACCGAACGGCCCGCGCCGGGGCGTCGGGCAGCCACTCGTCGTCGCAATCGAGGAACCCCACGTACCGCCCGCGGCACACGCCGAACGCGGCGTTGCGGGCCGTGGCCGGGGTGCCGCTGTTGGGCTGCCACAGGTACTTCGCGCCCGGGTCGGTCGCGGCGACGACCGCGCGCGTGTCGTCGGTGGACCCGTCATCGGACACGATGACTTCGAGGTCCGGGACGCCGCTCCGCTTGAGCGCGGTGAGGCAGTCGCGCACGTACCCCGCGCGGTTGTACGTCGGAACGATAACGGTCAGCGGCACCCGATCGGCGCTCATGCTCGCGCGCCCCCCTTGAGCGTGGCGTAGATCATCCCGTAGGTCGGCCCGCACGGGCGCACGGCGACCTCGTGGGTGCCGGCGAGTTTCGCGGCGATGAGGTCCGACGTTCCGGCGCGCACGTGGTCGTGGTACTCGATCGCGAACCGGTCCACTTTGGCGAGGCCGGCGGGCTCCGCGCGCTCGAACAGTTCGGCCTCGCTGCCCTCGATGTCGATCTTGAACAGCGCGACCCGCTCCGCCCCGGCGAGCCGCAGCGCGGCCGCGAACGAGTACACCGGGACCGAGCCGTCTGCGCCCTCGGCGCCGGCCCGCATCCGGTGGTCCAGCGACCGCGCGCCGACGGCTTCCATCTGCCCGCGCCCCGTGGTGCCGCCCAGCCCGGCCCGGTGCGCGGTCACGTTGGTGACCCGGGCCGCCCGGGCGTTCTCTTCGAGGAGCCGGTGGTTCTCCTCGAACGGCTCGAACGCGAGCACCTGCACCCGCGGGTGGCGCCGCGCGAGCCACACGGCGAACAGCCCGACGTTGGCCCCGGCGTCGATCACCGTGTCACCGGGGCGCGGGCGGTAGAACGAGCCCGTGTAGACGCCGTCGTACCAGATTTCGAGAATCGTTTCGGCCAGCCCGGTGCGGTCCGGCGGGTGCCGGAACGTGGTCCCGTCCCAGAGCACCGCGCGCCCGCACGGGTGCTTGTGCGCGTAGGCCCGCGCCAGCTCCAGGCCGTTGCGGAACGACCGCGACAGGTACGCGCGCCGGCGCCACAGGCGCAGGCGCCACCCGAGACCGTCGCGGATGCGTGTGATCATCATCTTCTCTCTCGAACGCGGGCCGCTTCAACGGGCTAGCGGAGGGCCGCCGGGAGGTACGTGCGGAGCAGCGCCAGGAGGGTCCGGGCCCGGACCCCGTAGCGGAGCGCGGCCCGGTAGTGCCCGCGGGCCGCGCCCACGTCGCCCGCGGTCCGGTACCGCCACCCGAGCCCCAGGTGTGTGGACTCCAGCACCCGCCCGACGTGCGCGCGCAGGTCCGGCGGGAGGTCCGGGAACCGCTCGGGGAGCGCGGCGAACAACCGGACGATGTGCTCGTCCATGTTGACCCGCTGCCGCCCATGACTCGTTGGCCGGTACTCGACCGTCGCCAGCACCCGGCCGGTGAGCCCGACCGGCCCCGCCGCGGCGAGGCGCAGCCACATGTCCAGATCCTCGACGTATTTCATCCCCTCGTCGAAGAGCCCGGCGGCGCCGAACAGTTCCCGGCGGACCACGACCGTGGAGGGGTGCATGAACGACGAGTGGCGGATCAGCGCGTGGGTGACCGA
>DASWYH010000327.1:0-4214 GCA_036405095.1 Gemmata sp.
AAGGTCATCGTGTCGTGGACCTCGGACGGGTGCAGTTCGAGGATCTCGGCGATCTCGGCGACGGCCTCGTTCGATACGGTGCGCAGCTCGTCGTGGACGAGGTGCAGCGCCGGGAGCGTCACCGCCTGCTTGCGCGGGTACTTCGGGATGAACGCCTTGATCTTCTCGCGAAGCTCGGGACTCAATGCCGCCATATCAGGCTCCATCAGCCACAAAGCAAGTAAGAAGATTGGCCACAAAAAGGCACAAAGGGCACAAAAAAAGACATAAGAGAAACACAGGAGATTGAGTTCAAATCAATTCTGCTCTTGGTTTCCTTTTGTGCCCTTTGTGCTTTTTTGTGGCCAATCTTCTTACCTGTCCAGTTCGGCCGCAATGATGTTCAGGCTCCCCAGCACGGCGGGCACGTCGGAAATCTGGTGCCCTTCCATCATCATCGGGAACACCGCAAAGTGGATGAACGACGGCGGCCGGGTCCGTGCCCGGAACGCCTTCCCGCCGCCGTCCGCGACGAGGTAGAACCCGAGTTCGCCGTTCGCGGTCTCGTTCGCGCCGTACACCTCTTCCACCGGGGTCTCCCACCGGCGGTTCCACATGAACAGCTCGAAGTGCTGGATCAGCCCCTCAATGCTGCGATAGGTCGCGTTCTTGTCCGGGATGGTGAGCTTGTCGTTGAGGTCCACGTTCACCGGGCCGGCCGGCAGGTTCTCCACCGCCGCGTGGATGATCTTCCACGACTCCAGCATCTCACCCATGCGGACCAGGTACCGGTTGTAGCAGTCGCCGCCCTTGCCGCACACGATCTTGAACGCGCCCGACAGCTCTTTGTAGGCGAGGTACGGTTCGTCTTTGCGGAGGTCGCGAACCACGCCGCTCGCGCGGGCCACCGGGCCGGAGCAGCTCGTGTTGATCGCGTCTTCCTTCGACAGAACGCCGATGCCCTTGGTGCGGTCGATGAAGATGCGGTTCCGGTTCAGCAGCCGGCAGATGTCGGCGTGGACCTTCGGGAACGTCTTCACGAAGTCGCGAACCTGCGCGACCACGTCGTCCGAGATGTCGGCCATGAGCCCGCCGACGCGGGCGTAGCTCGGGTGGAACCGCTGCCCAGAGGCCGATTCCATGATGTTGTACACTTTTTCACGGGCGTTGAAGGCGTACAGGAACGCGGTCAGCGCCCCGAGGTCGAGCGCCGCGGCGCCGACGCAGAGCAGGTGGTCCGAGATGCGCGCCAGTTCCGCCAGGATGACCCGGATGTACTTGCACCGCGGCGTAATTTCGATGCCGAGGAGCTTCTCGACCGTCGTGAACCACGCGCATTCGTTGGCGAACGGCGAGATGTAGTTCATCCGGTCGACGATGGTCACGTACTGGTTGAAGTCGAGGTCTTCGCCCAGCTTCTCGAACCCGGAGTGCAAGTAACCGATGTCCGGGACGGCCTTGACGATCGTTTCGCCATCGAGCGTGAGGATCAGGCGCAGCGTGGTGTGCGTCGCCGGGTGCTGGGGGCCGAAGTTCAGGGTGTAGAGGAACTCCTGGTCCGCGCCAGCGATGTCTTCGACGGGGGTGGCTGCTTCGACCGGCATAAACTCAACTCCGAGCGAACGGTTTCTCAGTGGGGCTACGACCCCGTTCGGAGGCAGACATAAGCGCCAACACCCACCAGAAAGCTCAGCCCCTGCAGGGCTCTACCGAGGACGGTCCAACCCGCTTGTTGGGCGTCATCCGGCTCCTGCTCGTTGGTCCCGATCGGCACAGTCAGCGCCCGCGTGGGGAGAGCCACGAGCACAAGGGACCACGAGAGCATCATTACTCCCGCCGCGCCAGCAAGAGCGGTCGTCTTATCCCCGCTCGGCAACCAGAACCAAGCCAGGACGAGCCACGAGGTGCCCAACACGAGGCCAACTGCACCCGGTTTTTGGAGCACCCGCGTCATGTTCGCCTCAACTGTCGGCCCGTGTGACGGTCGGGAAGTTGTGCCGCTCGCCGTACCCGCGGAGCGGGTAGTCCTTGCGGAGCGGGTAACCTGTGTACTCGCTCGGCATCAGGATGCGGCGGTGGTCCGGGTGCCCGGCGAACCGCACGCCGTACATGTCGTACACCTCGCGCTCCATCCAGTCGGCGCCCTTCCACAGGTCGTACACCGACGGCAGTTCGGGGTCCGGGTCGTTGGCGAACGCCTTCACCCACACACGCGCCCCCGTGGCGATGCTCGTTAAGCCGTACACCACGCAAAAGCGGTCCGCAGCGTTCGGGTAGCCGAGGTAGTCGATCCCGCCGAGTTCCGCGAGGTAGTCGAACCCGCACTCTTCCTTCAGGCACTTGAGCAGGGCAAAAAGCACCTTCGGCGCCTGCTCCGCGTCCACGAGAACGCGCTGATTGTCGCGGAAAGAGGACGTGGCAAACGCCCCGGCGAACTTCGCGTTGAGTGTGTCGAGGTAGGTCATGGCTTCTTTCCCTGGGACCGCGGGCGTCCCGCCCGCACGATACACCCAACCTGTCGCTCTGGAGGCGCCGCTCGCAGCCACAGCCACCGCGTGCACTCAGCGGGACGCTCGCAGCCACAGCCACCGCGTGCGCTCTGCGGGCGGGACGCCCGCGCGTTACACCCACCCTGTCGCTCTGGGGAAACCACTCACAGCCACCGGCGCCGTGTGTCTTCTGCGGGCGGGACGCCCGCGGTCCCAGGGAATTCAGTTCACCACGGGCAGCGAGCGCAGGCGCGTTGCGGTGTTATAGTCGCCGGGCGTGACGATCGCCTCCTCCGCGCCCAGCTCGCGGGCCAGCGCGGTCGGGCCTTCGTAGGCCGTCCGCGACGCGAACTCGCGGGCGTCGATCGTGCCCGTCCGCTGGATCTTCTCTTGCAGATCGAGCACCGCGCGGATGAGCTGTTCCGGGCGCGGCGGGCACCCCGGGACGTACACGTCCACGGGGATGAACCGGTCGATGCCCTGCACCACCGCATACGTGTCGAACACGCCGCCGCTGGACGCGCACGCGCCCATCGAGATGCACCACTTCGGTTCCGGCATCTGGAGCCAGATG
The DNA here is from genome assembly GCA_036405095.1 of Gemmata sp. GTDB lineage: Bacteria > Planctomycetota > Planctomycetia > Gemmatales > Gemmataceae > Gemmata. The sequence continues at coordinate 3,043 of DASWYH010000327.1, forward strand.
CGCTGCATCACCGGCACCATCTTCATCGCCACCCGCCCCGCCACGATCATCACGTCGCACTGGCGCGGCGAGAACCGCATCGCCTCGGAGCCGAACCGGGCGATGTCGTAGCGGCTCGACGCAGTCGCCATCAGTTCGATCCCGCAGCACGCGGTCGCAAACGGCATCGGCCACAGGCTGTGCTTGCGGGCCATGTTCGCGAGGTAATCGAGGGGCGCGATCATGAAGTCCGGCAGCATGTTCGTCAGCGCCACTGGAACACCCCTTTCTTCCAGGCGTAGGCGTAAGCGATCACGAACGTCGCCAGGAACACCATGATCTCGATGAACACCACGGTCCCGAACACGGTGCGCCAGGTCTGGTCGCCGCCCTCTCCGAAGGCGATCACCGCCCACGGGTAGAGGAACAGCAGCTCCACGTCGAACACGAGGAACAGGATCGCGATCAGGTAGAACTTAACGTCGAATTGCATCCGGGCCGATCCGACCGGGTCCATACCCGATTCGTAGGGCATCTGTTTGATGCGCGTCGGTTTGCGGGGTTTGAACGGGAACAGGTGCGTTGCGGCCACGGCGCTGACGCCGAACAGCACGCACACGACCGCATAAATCAGGATCGGGTAGTAGGCCACCAAATCGAACGCCGGCTCGATGCCGCCGGGCGTCTGAACGGGGGTAACCGGCATCGCGCGACCCCTAAATTGCGAGTGTGGGCGAGGTTCGTCGCTATTGTAGCGTCCCCCTTGTGAAATTCGTCACAAGGGAGCTCAAAAAAGAACCTCGACATGTGGTCGAGGTCCGGTTTCTTTCTCTGTGATACTAGTGAGGCGGGTTGGGCCGTCAAGAAAAGCCCGCCAACGCGGCCCCGGTTCCGGCGTTTCGGGGTTGGTTCCTTCCCGTCGTGCAGAGGTGCCCTGCGATGCGCGCGAAGTCGTTCTCCCTCTCGGTCGCGTTCGTGCTGGTCGCCAGCTCGGCGAGCGCACAACCGGCGCCGAAGCCGGGCGACGACAAGAAGCTCATCACGAAGGTCTACAGCGTTCTCGGGATTGTGGGCGACCGTCGAGCCGGCGGGGGGCTCGACGACACCGACGCGCTGATGAAGCTCATTCTCGAAACGATTTCAATCGGGGAGCCGAAGGCTGATGGTGCCGGGCCGCAGTTGGTCGAGCGCGA
>DASWYH010000328.1:0-3230 GCA_036405095.1 Gemmata sp.
TGGGAGAATCCGGTCGCGCGTCCCACAGGTACACGCGGAACGTGGACGGCCCCGTGAAACAGAAATAATCGGCCTGGTCGAGGTGCTCGTGCGGCCCCCGCGCGACGCCGGGTTTCGTCATCGAAACATAGGCCATCACCGGATGGAACTGGGGCGGAACCAGGTCGTTGCGGAACAGTTCGACGAGCCACCCGCGCGGGTCCGTGAAGAACTTCAGCGAGATCCAGGCGACATCGTGGATCGGCCCGCGCTCGGCGTACTTCGGCAGAGAAACGTTCATTGTGATTCCGTGGGTGTGCGTGCTAAGCGATTGTGGGGTTCGGGTCCGCGCGCGGCAACCCGCGCGCGGACAAGTTCCGCACCAGCAAGCCCGAGCACACCCGGGTGGAACCGAGGCCGCCCAAAAGGGGCAGAAGACGGACGGGTGGTCGAGGTGTCCCGAGACCGAAGGTGACAGCCACTCCGGATTCGCGCCGGCGGTTCGCGCGAGGAACGAAAGTTCACAAAGGCGAGCGGAGCCCCGCTTATGTGGGTTCCTTTGCCTCCGAACGGAGAGAACTGCCCCGGTCCGCACGTGCACGCTAGTTGAAAGCACGAAACACGATCAAACCGAAACCGTGTCCGACGCGGGCAGCACCGCGCTGAAATCGCGCCCGATGCGGTCCATGTACTGCGTCAGGAGTTGCTCCACGCGCTCGGGCGTGTCGGCCGCGACCACGAAGCCGATGTGGTTCCGCATCGTGAGCCGGTACACGATCTCCGGATCGGTGAACCCGGACGTGTCCGGTTGCTCCTGCCGGGCCAGCGAAATGACCACCCCGCCGAACCGCTCTTTCAGCACCGGCAGCACGTAATCGTTGGTGCCGCGGCAGATCTCCAGTTTCGCCCACTCGGACCACAGGTTCACCCCGGTCGCATGCTCGACCATCTCGGCGGTGTTCGCGCCGCCCACACGGGCGCTCGTTTCGATGAAGTAAATCTGCCCGTCGGCGTGCGCCCTCATGAACTCGGTGTGCGAGGCCCCCCAGCCCAGCCCGAACCCCTCCAGAACCTGCGCGTTGGCCTCCCGCAAGGCCGCGACCTCGGGCCGCTCGCGCGGGAACGTGCGGGTCGCGTACACGCCCCCGCCCTGGTACACGTCGAGCAGCGGGCGCCAGTACGCGTTCACCTCCGCGAATATCACCTTGCCGTTGGCGACCAGCGAATCGACGTGGAAGAGGTCGCCGGGCACCATCTGCTCGATCAGGCAGAACGATTGGTCGTCGCCCAGTTCATCGATGCGCCGCCACACGTCGTCCGGGGTGTGCAGCTTGCGGATGCCCGCGGCGCTCGCCTCGGAGCGCGGTTTAATCAGCCACGGCCCCGGCACGCGCCCGAGAAAGGCCCGCACGTCGTCGTGGTTGACGAGGGGGCAGAAGTCCGGGATGCGGATCCCGAGTTCGCGGGCCTTCGTGCGCATCGCGAGTTTGTCGCGGAAGAAGCGCGCGGTGGACTCGTCGTGCCCGGTGTGCGTCAGGCGGAAGTGCTCCCGCAGGTGGGCGCCGACCTCCACGTCGAAGTCGTCGAGCGCCACGATGCGGTCGATCTTCCGCGACCGCATCAGGTACGCAACGGCGTTGATGAGCCCGCGGGTGTCGTGGAAGTTCTTCACGGCGAACACGTCGGCGCACGCGGCCCGCGCCCACGGCTCTTTCAGCGCGGACTCGACCGTGAGCAGGTACACCGTACACCCCTCGGCCTTGAGGCGTTCGAGGAACCGGTTGCCTTTGAAGTACGACGCGAGCGCGAGAACGGTGATTGGCATGAGGATCAAGGATACCGCGCCACAGGCGCACGGTGAAGAACCCACCCCCAACCCCTCCCTGAAGGGAGGGGAGAAAGATGAACCCGGCGTTCAACGTGTTGGCGCTTTCAGTGCATTGTCACCCTCTCTTCAGGGAGGGTTGGGGTGGGGCACCACCTACGACTGACCCAACACCAAATCCACCACCCAGCACCCGCGGACATGCACCTGCGAGGTATCGCGACAGTGGTTCAGAACGTCTTCACTGTCGCACCCGGCGTCCTGGAGCGCGTCGGCTAGAATGGGCATCGCGCCGAAATCGCGCGATTTGTACATCTGCGCAGCGATGGCGGTTGCAGTGCCCGTGCGCCATTCGGGGGCGAAGACGGGCACGCGAAACGGGTTCCCGAAGATGTCGCGGAGCAGCGCGCTTTGGGCCACGTACTCGCGGTCCAGACGATCCCACCCGTTCGCGTGAAGCCGGGTGCTCGACCACACGGCGCACCACGCGCCCTCTCGCGCGCCGCGAACAATCTGCTCGCGGTTCGCGTGCCACGCGGGCACAGACCGGATGTGCCCCGAGTAGAGCGCCGGCCACCGTTTCGCCCGTGCCGGATGAGTTGCCGTGACCGCTTCGCGCGCCCGCTTGAGGGCCGACTTCGGAACCGCTCCGTCGGCGAATTGCTCCGCGGTCGCTAGTGCCTCAACCGTCACCGTGTCCGCATCAGCGGGAAGAACGCGCTTCGCGCATGCCACGAGAAAATAGCGAAGTTTCCGAGGGCTCGCCTCCGCACCCAGAAACTCAAGGAGCGCGCGAGCGTGGGGGAACTGGTCCTTCAGCCACTCCGCTTCCGTCATCGCTTCACCCTGCGGTGTAGAGCTTGCGCTCGCGGACGTACTCCTCGACCGCGCGCGGGACCATGTACCGGATGCTCATCCCGTCGGCGATCGCGCGGCGCAACTCGCGGCTGGCGATCTCGATCATCGGGCACGCGACGAACCGCAGCCGCACGGCCTCTTCGGCCACGCCCAGCGACCGCGCGAGCCGGTCTGCGGTCCAGAGCATGACACCCGGGCGCGGGACGACCACCAAGCCGGCCCGCTCAACCACGAGACGCGGTTCGTACCACCCCGGTAGGTCCGGGAGACAGTCCGAACCCATCAAAAGGAAGAACTGGTTCTCGGGGTGCCGGGCTTGCAACTCCCCGAGGGTATGGGCCGTGTAGCTCGGCGGCGGCAGCTCCTTCTCGATGCGGTTCACCTGGAACACGGGGTGTCCGGCGAGCGCCAGTTCGAGCATGTCGCACCGCTGCTCGAAGCGCGTAACATCCTTGGCTTTGTGGGGCGGCGCGTAGCTCGGGACGAACCACACCTCGTCGAGGGTCGCCTGCGTGCGGCACTGCTCGGCCAGAATCAGGTGCCCCATGTGGACCGGATCGAACGTGCC
>DASWYH010000329.1:0-5062 GCA_036405095.1 Gemmata sp.
GGCTGCTCGCGGTCGGCATTTTGCTCGTGTTCTTCGGCACGCTCGCGCAGATCGACTTCGGCATCTGGACCGTCGTCGATAAGTACTTCTGGTCGTGGACCGTCGATGTCCCGTTTGAACTGTTCCGCAAGTTCTTCAACGTGTTCTGGAAGGAAACGTTCCCGGCGTCCGATCCCGAGTGGAAGGCCACGTTCCCGTTCCCGGCCGGGAAGTTGGTTGGGGCGCTGATGCTCATCAACCTGCTTGCGGCGCACGCAACGCGGTTCCGACTCAGTTGGAAGCGCGCGGGCGTGTTCCTCATTCACGGCGGGTTGATCCTCCTGTTCGCGGGCGAATTCATCACCCGCGAGTTCGCCGTCGAACAGCAGATGCGGATCGAAGAGGGCTCGTCCACCGATTTCGCCATCGACACCCGCAACGTCGAGCTGGCGTTCGTGGACCCGACGAACCCGGCGTTCGATCGCACCGTGGTGATTTCGCAGAAGCGGTTGAAGGAGACGCCGCCGGGCGCGCGGATCTCACACCCGGACCTCCCGGTGGATGTCGAAGTCCTGAAGTTCATGAAGAACTCGGACCTGCTCGAAGCGCCCAAATTTGACGACTCCAAAGTCGGGGTGAACGCGACGTTCGTGGACTCCCCAAAGGGCACCGCTCCCGCCGCGTATGTGCGCCTCTACGAGAAGGGCACGCGGCGCCCCGTGGGCGCGTTCGCGGTGGCCCCGCAGATCAAAGAGCAACCGTTTTCGGGCGGGAGCGTGTTCGGCCGGATCGCGCTCCGCGACGACGGGCTCCTCGTCACCGACGCCACCCCGGGCGGGTTCGACCGCGTGTTCAAGGTGCCGCCGGGGCGCCTGCGCGACGCGAAACCGGGCGAGCGGCTCACGCACCCGGAGATGCCGTTCGAGATCGACATCGTGAAGTTCATGCCGAAGGCCGAACTCCTCGACGTTGCGCCGCTCGCGAAGGCCCGCGTCGCCGGGCTCAAAGGCGATGTGGTGGTCGTCGAAGCGGGCGAAGAGTCCGGGGTCGCGACCAAGCAGCGCGGCGACGCCACGGCCGCCTACGTGCGCCTGTACAAGAAGGGCACCGATGAGGTAATCGGGGTCCACGCGGTCTCGCTGTTCACGCTGTTGCAGAACCAACCCGTGATCGTCGGCGACGTGCCGTACCAGCTCTCGCTGCGGAACGCCCACTACTACAAGCCGTACCGCGTTTACCTCGACAAGTTTAAGTTCGACCGTTACGAGGGCACCGAGAAGCCGAAGAACTTCTCCAGCGACGTGCGGGTGTACGACAAGAGCGATCCGCCCGGCACCGAGCCGCGCACGTTCCACATCGCGATGAACCAGCCGATGCGGTACGCCGGCGAAACCTTCTACCAGGCCGACTGGGACAAGAACACCGAGAAGGCAACGGTCCTTCAGGTGGTGAAGAATCCGGGGCAGATCGACTTCGGACTGTTCCACGCGAGCATCGACTACATCGCGTGTACCGTCGTTTCCGCCGGGTTGCTGCTGCACTTCGGCATCTTCCTGGTGCGGTTCCTCTTCCGCACCGGGCGCCGCCCGACCCCTGCCCCGGGCGGTCCGGCCGCCGAAGGGGCCACGAGCCCCCCGGCGGAAGTGTCCTTCTCGCGCATCTTCCCGTGGCTGGTGCTCGCGTTCATGGGGGTGTACCTGCTCTCGATTTTCGGCCGAATGGCCCCCCCCCGTGAGCCCTACGACCTGGACACGTTCGGCAAGCTCCCGGTGCTCGAAGGCGGGCGCGTCAAGCCCCTTGAGAGCGTGGCCCGCGTCAACCTGCGAATGATTAGCGGGCGCGAAGATTGGACAGACGAGAGCGGTAAGACACAACCCGCGATCAAGTGGTACCTCGATGTGCTGGCGGGCGGCGGGGTGAATGCCCGCGGCGCGGCCTGGCAGCACAAGGTGATTCGCATCGATAACGAGGTGCTGCTCAACGAACTCAACCTGAAAGTGCGTGAGGGGTTGCGGTACTCAATGGAGGAACTCTCCACGAGCTTCCCCAAAATCGCACAGGCCGGCGAGCAGGCCGAAAAGAAGATCAAAGCCGGCGGCAAGCTCGACACGACCGAAATGAAGTACGAAGAGTTGGTGAAGCGGATCAACACCATTTTCCAGCTCGCGGCCGAGCGCGGGCCGCTGATGCTCCCGCCGCAGTCCGAGGGCGAAAAGTGGAAATCGCTGGGCGAGTTCCGGCGCGACGCGCGCGGTAAGGTCAGCGCTGCCGTCGAGGACGAAACCGGCATGACCGAAGAAAAGTTCGCGAAGCTGACGAAGGAGCAGAAGGAAGAATTCGCCGCGCGAATCAAGGCCGAGGTGGACAAGCGCGAAAAGATCGAGTTCGCCAAGAGCCCAACTGTCACGGTTTGGGACCGCATCCTGACCGCGTACCGCGAGAAGCGCCCGGACGACTTTAACGCAGCGGTGCGCGAGTACAAGGCCCCGACCCTGAGCGGCAAAGAGGCGGCACGCACCCGCATTGAGGTGCTCTTCAACCGATACCAGCCGTTCGCGCAGTGCGCGGCCCTTTACGTGATCGGGTTCGTGCTAACGGTCGTCGGGTTCGTGATGACGCTCGCGGAAGCACCCGCATGGGCGCGGGCGCTCCGCCGCTCCGCGACGCTGGTCCTGGTGCTGGCGTTCGTGGTTCACTTCCTCGCGCTGCTGGCCCGCATGTACATCATGGACCGGCCCCTGGTGTTCGTCACCAACCTGTACTCGTCGGCGATCTTCATCGGCTGCGGGTGCGTGGCGCTGTGTCTGGTTCTCGAAGGGCTCTTCCCGCTCAGCATCGGGAACCTGGTTGCCGCCTCGCTCGGGTTCGCGACCTGTGTCGTCGCGCACAACCTCGCGACCGAAGACACCCTCGAAATGATGCAGGCGGTGCTCGACACGAACTTCTGGCTCGCCACGCACGTCACCACGGTGACGCTCGGGTACACCGCGACGTTCGTGGCCGGGTTCCTCGGCGCGGTCTACGTCCTGATGAAGCTCGGCGCCGTGATCCGCGACGGGTACGCGAGCAAGGGCGAGCCGACCGTCGGCGAGTTGCTCGCGTTCGGCACCGCGACCCTGGGCCTCGTGTCCATACCGATCTTCTTCCTGTGGTTCGTGAAGTCGGCGCTGGCGAAGTTCGAGGCCGTTCACCCGATGCTGCTTGAGATGGCGTTCTACCTGTCGTCGGCCGGTCTCGCGGTGTACGGGGTGGTGCTCATGGTGCTGCGCATCTCGGCCGAAGGGGCTGACGCACAAGGGCGCCCGTTACAGGGGCGCGTACCGGCCCCGGCGGCGCCGGTCGCGGCCCTGGCGCTCACGCCCGAGAGCGGCAAGATCCTCGGGCAGATGATCTACGGGGTGATCGCGTTCGCAACGCTCCTGAGCTTCGTCGGTACGGTGCTCGGGGGCATCTGGGCCGATCAGTCGTGGGGCCGGTTCTGGGGCTGGGACCCGAAGGAGAACGGGGCCGTTCTGATCGTGCTGTGGAACGCGCTGATCTTGCACGCCCGCTGGTGCGGCCTGGTGAAGGACCGCGGGGTGGCGGCGCTGGCGGTGGTCGGCAACGCGATCACGGCGTGGAGCTGGTTCGGAACGAACCAACTCGGCATCGGGCTGCACGCCTACGGGTTCGACAGCCGGCTCGCCGACGGGTGCTTCAACTTCTGGCTGCTCCAGGGGGCGCTCGCGCTGTTCGGGGCGTCGATCCCGCGGCGCTTCTGGCAGAGCGCGGTCCGGCGCGCGGCCCAGACCCCGGTGGCCGCAGCAGAACCGGTTGCGCCGCCCCCCTCGCAGGAGCCGCCGGTTGTGCCGCCGAACGGTCCCGTTCCCACAAACGGCCCCGCCAACGGTTCGGCGAACGGGAACGGCCACGCACACCGCGACAAGGGTAAGAAGAAGCACGGGAAGCGGTAGGGCCGTGAAGTCGGTGGGCACCAGCGCCGGCCGCACAGGGCGGGAGCCTTGTGCCCCCAAACCGGTGCGCGGACCGAGGCACCGCCGCCGCAATGAGGGACGACCGGTGTGAGCTAAACTCAGCCGGTTTTGGTCTCACTTGTCGCCCGCGGGCGCGTGAGGAGCCAGGCGGTGGGCGCGATCACCAGCGCGGTTCCCAGAACCGTGATGGCATTCACCCGGCGATCGAACGCGCACACGCACAGCACCGTGACGAACACGATCTGAGTGAGCCCCACGACCGACACCTTGGCGGGCGCGCCGCGGCCGAACGCGAGCGTCAGGAACACCTGTCCCACCGTTGCCGAAACGCCGATCCCCAGGAGCCGCGCGATGACGCCGGGGTCGAGCACCCGTGCGAGCGGTTGCGCGCGCGGGCCGACCAGGAACGCACCAAAACAGAAGACCGTCGCGACAACCGAGAAGTGAACGACCACGGCCCGCGGGTCGATATCGCGGAGCCGGTTCAGCCCGAGCATCGCCACCGCGGTGAACACCGCCGACGCCAGGGCCGAGAACACCCCGAGGTTGCCGGCTTCGAGGTGCGGCTGCTCCACGAGGAACACGCCAACGATCCCGACCAAAATCGCGAGCACCATTTTTCCGCCGGGGGCCTCGCCGTAGAGCGGCCACGAGAGCACCGCGACCCACAGGGGGAACGTGTTGCTGAGGGTCACCACGTCGTTCGCCGGCAGGTGCCCGAAGGCGTAGAACGCGCACACCATGCTGAAGCTGCCCGAGACGCTCCGCACCCACAAGCGCCACGGTCGGACCCACACCAGCTTGGCCCCGGCGTACCGCGCCAGCACGGTCGCGAACAGCGCGACGAGGGCCGCGCGGAACACGGCTACGGTTTGCCAGTCGCACAGGGGGGCGGTGTCCGGGGTGGGCTTCCGGGTGAGGTCTTCGGCCAGGGTCGCCATTACCGCGAAGGAGAACGCGCCGCACAGCATCCACAGGTACGGGCGGGGATCGGACTGGTTCATGCAGCAACCTTAGCGGTCCCTCTCCCCCGGGGCTACGCGAGATCGGTTGTGGGTGACGGGGAGCGGGTTGAGGGGTGTGATTTTTCAGGGCCTTTCTCGCGCCCC
>DASWYH010000330.1:0-8734 GCA_036405095.1 Gemmata sp.
GGTTCTCTCAGGCGACGGCGAAAGCCTTCTGGCCGCGGCCGACTTGCGAGACGAGCAGGACGCGCCGAATGCGGCCCTGCTCCTGCGGGCCGCGTACCACCGGATCAACGGGAACGTGAACGTGAACGTTCGGGCCGGGAAGGGCAAAGTAATTGTGCTGAACCCCCACCAAGTCACCAAGCGGAGCCCCGGTAAGCCCGACGTCGGCGGGTTGTGGGCCGCGGTCATCGAAGAGGGGCAGTCGATTCGGATCGTGTACCTGGACGACCGCGACCGCCGCGAATTGGTCGGCGGCCAACACAAGTGGGTCAGCCGCTGCGAGATGGCCGAGCGCACTTTCGCGCTCGGCGACCCAGCCGAATATGACAGCTACAACCTCGTCTACTACGCCCCAATCGAGAGCATTTCTGCGAAGACGGTGACCATCTCCAAAGGGCACCGCGGCAAGACAACGCGGCTCACCATCGCCCGGTTCACTGACAAGAACTTCGACTTCGATCTTGCGGCGGCGCAGAAGCGGAACGACGAGTGGACCGACTGAGCGACGAGCGGGCCGGGGATCGCCCCCGGCCCGTCTGCACTTCCTATGCCTTCCCGGAGTGCAAATTAATTTTGGTTTTCATGAAACAATCTGCTCTCCGGGAGCGTATATATAAGTGTGACGCGAACGGGACACGGGAGGCTGAGATGAAGCGAGTCATCAACAGGACGGTTGCGATGGTGGTTGCGATGCGAGACGTGGTTGCGGCCTGGTTGTGGATGTGACGTCAACGAACCTGACACGGGAGCCTGAGATGAGCACGGTGGAACTGGTGGAGTGCAAGGTGTGGGTGATGGTGCAGGAGGATGGTAGCTACGAGGTCTCAACGGACCCCGCGGACCTCCAGGCCCCTAATGGCGAAGCGTGCCGGGTGGTGAAACTGTGCGTGAGCGTGCCGAAGCCGCAGCCCGTGGTACTAACGGCCACGGTCGCCGAAGAGCCCGAGGTGCCGCCGCTGAAAGTGGCCTGACCCAATACCCCGGGCCGGCCCACTGACGGCCGGCCCGCTTCGAGGAACCCCACCATGCCCACGGCAACGATCGAGCTGACCCGCGACGGGGCGTATATCGTGGTCGCGTTCCGGCCGAAAAGCGAGGTGATCAGCCCGCGGGTCGGCGACACCCCGCCGGTCGTGCAGCCGGTGGCACTGCCGATCGGACTGGAGGGGTTCGGGGACGGGGGCCACGTCGGGTTTCACCCGAATCACCCGTTGCACGGCAAGGGGTGGCAAGTGGTCGGGATGCGGCTCGCCAAGAACACCCGCGGAGAGGCCGACCCGGCACCGATGTTGGCCGCGGCGGACTGGCTCCGGGATCAGGGGTGGACCGTCGAACCGCTGGGATGGTGCAAGACGGTGTTCGACCGGATCGAAGGGCGTGTAACTGAGTGACCTTTTAACCCGGGCGTGAGCCCACTACGGAGGATGGACCGATGATGAACCCGTTCACCTGGCTCCGGCGTCAAGCCGCTGAGGCCGTCGTGCTCGGAACCGCGGACGGCCTGCGGGCCGTGGCCCCCGAGGGTGAGCAGCCCCCGGCCGACCTGGCGGAACTGCGGCTGATGCTGTCGCAGGCGGTGGCACCGAAGCAACTCCCGGCCGCTGGGAGCGAAGAGGAGCCCCCGGCCACTCGGAAGGGCAAGAGGTGACCCCGCTCCCCACGATCGACCCGTGCGGCGGGTGCGGCCTGTGCTGCTCGGCACAGGGCACCCCGCCCATGCTCCCCGACGAGTTCGCGGCCCTGCCCTCGGCTCTCCAGTGGGACCGGCGGGCGCACGCGGGCCGGTACGACCGCTCACTCCCGTGCCTGTGGTTCGATGAGGTTAAAAAGAGGTGTCGGCACTACGACCACCGGCCGGCGGCGTGCCGGGAAGCGGTGGTGCCGGGTGACGAGTTCTGCCACGAGTTCCGAGCGAAAGGCGATGTGTGATGGACAGCGAAAGTGACACCCCCGACGAACAGACCCGACGCATCGAACGAGCCGGGCCGAAGCTATTGAAGGAACTGGAAGAGACGGCGGCGTGGCTCGACGGCCGCGCGAAGGAGCTGAGGAATCTCCTGAAGCACGTGAAGGCCGAGCGGAAACAGGACGTGCGCGACGAGGCCGCGCGGTTCGAGGGCCGGGCCGCGCTGATCCGGGTGACCGTTGCCCGGGCGAAGCACGGGACGTGAGCGAATATGATTACGCAAGCGGTACGCAAGCAACCGATGCGCTCTTGGTAACTGTTGATACGATCTAGACATAAGTCGGACTGTATTTACATTGTGGATCTGGATGTCGCGGGTTCAAATCCCGTCAGTCACCCTTAAACGAAACGAACGAAAACGGCGTAAGCCCCTGGGATTCCAGGGGCTTACGCCGTTTTCTATGCCAAACGCAGTCGTTGAGGGTTCGGCACGGAGTGAAGGCCGATCCGTGTGCCCTTCCGATCCCGGTGCTCGCTTCTCGTCTGTTCGCTTCGCGGATGACGGACCACGGGCCACTTGAAACTATCAACTGGGTGCCATTGGGAGCTTCCCCTTCCCTCACAAGCGGGGAGGGCGGGGCGCGTCGCTGCCGGGTGGGGCGCGGAGCCCTCGAAATTCCGCGAGGCACAGGGGGGCTCATGGAGGTGTGCCCCCACCCGGCCCGAAGACGCACTCCGCCCACAATGGGGAGAGGGCAAACACACGGCCCCTGATTCTTCAGCCCGATGGGGTGATGTGATGGCCGCGGCGCCCCGTGTGTCGCAGCCCCGTCCCGTGGCGAAGTTACTTCTTGCCGGCCGCGGCCTTCTCGAAGTACGCCTTCGCGTTGTTCGTGTCGATGGTCAGCGCGCCGGGCTTCCAGTCGGCCGGGCACACCTCGCCGTGCTTCTCGAAGTACTGGAGCGCGTCCAGCACGCGGATCGCCTCGTCGACGCTGCGCCCCAGCGGCAGGTCGTTGATGGTGATGTGCCGGATGACGCCCTTCTGGTCGATCAGGAACAGCCCGCGGAGCGCGACCCCGGCCCCTTCGAGCAGCACCCCGTAGTCGGCGCTGATCTTCTTCGTGAGGTCGGCGACCAGCGGGTACTTGAGTTCGCCCAGCCCGCCCTCGGCGCGGGGCTTCTCGATCCAGGCGAGGTGCGAGTACTGGCTGTCCACGGACACGCCGACCACCTGGCAGTTGCGCTTCTCGAACTCGGCCACCCGGTCGCTGAACGCGATGATCTCGGTCGGGCACACGAAGGTGAAGTCGAGCGGGTAGAAGAACAGGAGCGCGTACTTGCCGCGGAGGCTCGACAGCTTGTACTCGTTGACGATCTGGCCGTTGACGACCGCCTTCGCGGTGAAGTCCGGGGCTTCCTTCGTGACCTGCGCCGACATATCGGGTCTCCGTTGTTGAGGGCAGAACATCGGGGCGCCCGGCGGGTGCCCCACGGAGACATGATTAGGGACCGGCACACGTGTTTCCAGCGGGCGCGGCGAAGGGAACGCATCGGTGCGCCCGATCCGGAGCCGGTGCGGGGGGACAAAAACAAAAACACGGCTCCGGGGAGCCGTGTTCGTGTCGGGGACCAGGGGTTCCGTTCTCACTTGCGCCGGCGGCCCACGAACCGCCAGCCGGCCGCGCTCAGCCCGCCGATCCCCAGGAGCACCCCGGTCGTGGGCTCGGGGGTCGCGACCGGTCCGCCGGTGCCGCCGCCGTCGCCGCCACCATTGTTGCCACCGCCATCGCCCCCGCCGTCACCTCCGCCGTTGTTGCCGCCGCCGTCGCCCCCGCCATTGTTGCCGCCGTCCGGTGGCGGAACCACATCTTTTGCGCCCGGCCCGAGGCCGACGACCCACCAGCCGCCGTCCGGAACGGTCACGCTCAGCGTCCCGCCCCCGATCGGGTTCAGCAGCCCGTCGGTGAGGCCCACCGTGAGCGTGCGCGCGCCGTTCGCACCCGGTTCACTGAGAGCGGCGGTGAGCAGCGCCGCGTTGTCCGGCGGCACGGTCGCGGTCGCGTCCGGGATCCCGGTTGCCAGCCCTTGCCCGCCCTGGGTCTGGCGCTTCAGTGCGTTACTCAGGTCACTCGGCTTGGGGCCGCCCGCGAGGTAGGCGTACCCGTCGGTCGTGGGCACCACCACGGGCACCGCGCCGTTACTGAAGAAACTGCTCCCCCCCCCGGTGGTCGCCTCGGCCGTGCCACCGGTGAACCCCGTCACCGCCACCGGCGGCGGCCCGTGTGGGGTCTCGAACCACAAGTCCTGATAACCGGTGGGACTGGTCGAGCCAGCCACGCCGGAGGCGATCGACACCCAGAACCCGTCCGTGGCCGTCACCGGCCCGGAGGTTCCGAGAACCGCGACGCCGACCACGACGAACCACGCCGTTGTTCGACGCATAGACCCACGCCCCTTCCTGAGAAGCTACCTATCTCTCCCCGACGGCGCGGACATTAGCGACAGGTCCGATCGAAAAAAAGGTGAAGTTCGCCGCCCGGAAATGAAGCAGGGGGGGAGGCGAGCGCGGTTGCTCCCGGTGCCTCATTCCTGAGCCCCAGCGCCGATCAAATCCGGTCGTTCCAGGTGGCCTGTGATCCGTCGTCAGTCGGCCGAACCGAAGGGAAGCCAATACCGGCGGGGGAAAGAGTACATGGAGCGGTCTCTGCTCCATTCTGACCGCTGAGCACTGACGACTGAAAACGACCGAAATCAGCTCCGCCCGAGAACGGCGTCGAGCGCCCAGCACCCGGGCACGTGGGTGCGGTCCTCGCGGCAGTGCGCGAGCAGGGACTCGTCCCCGCACCCAGCTTCTTCGAGGGCGTCGCCCAGAACGGGCAGGTCGCCGAACTCGCCGGTGGCCGCGATGCGCTCCGCGATGTGGCGCACCGCGCCGTAGTTCCACAGCAGCCAGTTCGGGTCGATGGGGGGCGGCGCGAACGGGTTCCCGAACACCTCCCGGATCAGCGCGCACGCGCGCGCGTGCGCCTCCCCGAACCGCACCTCTTCGCGGTCGGCCGTCAGGTACGTGAGGCCCCGCTGCCAGGGGGAGAACCCGCCGGCCGCGGCGGGCCATTCGACCTCGGCGCGGGCGCGCTTCGCCTCCGGCAGCCGGCGAATGATCTCGTTCCGGAACTTGCCCCCGTCGAGGCGCATTTTGGGGGTCGGGTGGGCCACCTGGCGCAGCAGCCGCGCGAACCATCCCGCCGGGGCCACCGGCGCGCCGAGTACGAGCTGCGCGGCCAGCGACTGCGCCTCGTGGTACGCTTCCTGCTCGGCCACCGACCGCACCGGCGCGAGCGCGATCTCGAAGATCGCCTTCACCTCGGCGGTGTGGACCTGGGACGGCGCGTGCAGCCGGTACGCGAACTGGCGCGCCCACGCGCTATCGGTTCCGAAGCTCCACTCGAAGGGGAGCGGGTCCGGGATCTCGGGGACGTGTGCGCGAACGACCTCGCGCCAGAGGTGTGTGGTGGTGCCCTGCGGCGGCGCGACCGCGAACCGCTCGAGCGCGGTGAGGATGCGCGCGCCCAGTTCGGTGCGCGGCCCCGGCACCATGTGCCGCACCGCCGCGCACACCAGGAGCAGGTACTTGCGCCCGTTCGGGCGCACCCGCGACAGGCGCAGCAGGTGCCGCGGGTTGGTCGCCGCGAACCAGCTCTCCTCCTGTGACGTGGCCATCGTCCTGGCCCCCGCTTGAGACGCGCGAGCGGTGTTTCGGATTATAAATACGGGGCACGTGGCCACGGGCACACGGGCGCCGCGGGCACACCTTTGGGGTAATGATCGTTGGTTCCGCGCCCGATTTTCGTCCGGCCGGGGGGCGGCCGCCGGGGCGGGCACTCCGGACCCGCGAGCGCGTGCGCCCTTCGGTTGGTAGAATGGCCCGCGGATCCGAACCCCTCTCCAACACCTCACCGGGAACTCGTTATGGCTTCTGAAGTTTCGCGCCGGGAGCTGCTCGCCGCGGTCGCGGCTGTTGGGGTCGGAACGGCACCGTTCCAGCGCGCCGTTGCTGCCGCCGCCGCGCAACCAAAGGTCGAAACGGTCACCGCGGAGATGGTGCAGGCGGCCGAGTGGGTCGCGGGAATCACCCTCACCGACCCCGAACGAAAAGCGGTCGCGACCGCGCTCACCAACACGCTCCGGGGCGTCGCCGCGCTGAACAAGCTGGAACTTTCCAATGCGGTCGGCCCGGCGCTCCACTTCAACCCGGCCCCCGGCGAAGCGCCCTCCAAAGAGGGCCGCGGAACGGTGAGCCTCGACCGGAAGGCCGCGGAGCCGAACAAGCTCGAAGGCGACGAGCTCGCATTCGCGCCGCTCGCGGACCTCGCCGAACAGGTGCGCCGCAAACGGGTGTCCTGCACCGAACTCGCGAAACTCTACCTCGCGCGACTCAAGAAGTACGACCCGGCCCTACTGTGCGTCATCTCGCTGACCGAAGAACTCGCGCTGAAACAGGCCGCCGAAGCCGACAAGGAAATCGCGGCCGGGAAGTACCGCGGGCCGCTTCACGGGATCCCGTGGGCCGCAAAGGATCTGATCGCGTACCCCGGTTACCCGACGACATGGGGGGCCGGCCACTTCAAGGAGCAGAAGCTGACCGAGAAGGCCACCGTGGCGGCGCGCCTCGACGCGGCCGGCGCGGTGCTGGCGTGCAAAACGACGCTCGGCTCGCTCGCGTGGGGCGACATCTGGTTCGGGGGCACCACGCGCAACCCGTGGAACGTCAAGCAGGGCAGCAGCGGTTCGTCCGCGGGCACCGCGTCCAGCGTCGCCGCCGGGCTGGTCGGGTTCGGGCTCGGGAGCGAAACGCTGGGCAGCATCGTGTCACCGTCCACGCGGTGCGGCGTCACGGGGCTGCGGCCCACGTTCGGGCGGGTCAGCCGGCACGGGTGCATGGCGCTGTGCTGGTCGCTCGACAAGATCGGCCCCATGTGCCGCAGCGCCGAGGACTGCGCGCTGGTGCTCGGCGCGATCCACGGGTTCGACGGCAAGGACGCGACCGCGCAGGACCGCCCGTTCCACTGGCCCGCGCGGGCGAACCTCAAGGAACTCCGGGTCGGGTACATCGAAGCCGGGTTCGGCGGGCTCCCGGCGGCTGACAAGAAGGTGCTCACCGACCTGGGGGTGAAACTGGTGCCGATCACGCTCCCCTACGAGAACGCGAGCCGGATCGTGAACCTGATTCTGGACGTGGAGTCGGCCGCGGCGTTCGACGACATCACGCGCGCGGGCGTGCAAGAGGGGATCGGGCTGTGGGGGCCGACGTTCCGCCGGGGCCGGTTCGTGTCCGCGGTCGATTACCTGAAAGCGCAGCGCGCCCGCACCGTGTTGATGGCGCAAATGGCAACGGTCATGGAAAAGGTCGATCTGTACGCCGGCGGTAACGATCTCCAGATCACGAACCTGACCGGGCACCCGACGGTCTGCTTGCCGAATGGGTTCACCCGGAGCGGCGCGCCAACAGCCCTCACGTTCACCGGCCGGCTGTTCGGGGAGGGCACCCTGCTCGCGGTGGCGAAGGCGTACCAGGACGCGACCGGGCACCACCGGAAGCGCCCGCCGCAAGAGACGTGGGTCGCGGAGCAGAAGGACACCAAGAAGGAGTAGAGACCGTGTGGGACGAGCGCCAGTGGCTTGCGTGCGAAGAGACATCCAAGGCGTTCGGCTTCGTGCGCGGGCGGCTGAGCCCGCGCCAGGTGCGCCTCTTCTTCGTCGCAATGGCCCACCGCGTCTGGGACCGGTTGCCCGGCGACGAATTCCGCGACGCGATCGAAGTGGTTGACCAGGTGGCGGACGGGCACCGCGACGAAGCCGAGTTGCGCGCCCTCCACGAGCACTTCAGCGCCGCGGACGCGACCGCCGGACCCGATATCAGCCGCCGCGCGCACGCGCTGGAGCTGCTCCGGAACGTGACGGGCGAGTTGCGGCGCAGTTGCTTCTGGGTGTCACGGGCGGCCCTCGATCTGACCATGCGTAGCCGGAACGACTGGGTGAGGCGGGCGGACGAAGAAAAGGCCCAGGTCGCCATCTTGCGCGACATCGTCGGCGACCCGTTTCATCCGGTGCTTCCGAACCCCGCGTGGTGTACCTCAACGGTGACCGCGCTGGCGCACGGCATCTACGCCGAGCGCGCGTTCGACCGGTTGCCGATCCTCGCCGACGCCCTCCAGGATGCGGGGTGCGAAGACCCGCGCGTCCTGGACCACTGCCGCCGGCCCGCCGCGGACGAACACGTGTGCGGGTGCTGGGTCGTGGACATGCTTCTCAACCACGAGCCGCCACTCACCGCGGACGAATGGGACACGACGACCGACGCGGGCCGGATGATCCGAACCGCGTGGCCCCGCACGACGCACCGCAAGCTCGCGCTCGCCGTCTGCGGGTGCGCGCGCCGGCAGCAGCTCCTCACGTTCGTGGATATCGCCGAGCGCGACCTCGAAGGCCAACCGTTGAGCACGGAAGATCAGGGGTGGCTCACAAACGGTTGCGACGGAGACGGGAGCGCCACCGACGACGGGGTTCTGATGACGTACCCTTCTTTCATCCGACTCGAACACCCGGCCAACCTCATCCAGACCGCGGTGGAGTTGCCCAATTCCGATTACTACCTGCCGTATGAAAACTGGCCGCCGGTCGTGCGCGAGCTGGACCGCGAGGCACCGGCGCGCGCGATGCGCTGCGTTATCGGGAACCCGCTCCGGCCGCCGGTGAAGTTTCCCAAAAAGTGGAAGACGGCCGCCG
>DASWYH010000331.1:0-6374 GCA_036405095.1 Gemmata sp.
TCGAACTGGCATTCTCGAAGCTCAAAGGTCTGCTCCGATCAGCCGGGAAACGAACCATCGACGGACTCTGGGACTTCTTGGGCAAGGCCCTGGATGCGTTCGCCCCGGATGAATGTCGCCGTTACTTCCGGCACGACGGGTATGGGGCCGACCCGCCGCTACAAGGAAGTTGAAACGAGACTAATCGGCGCTTCGTGACTGGCTGCTTGGAGCCCGACGGTTGCGAGCTGCGAGTTGTGTCTACCTTGGCGCTAGCTATTGCGGCACAGGCGTTCTTGTCTGTGCGCCCGGAAGCAGCACAGGCAAGAACGCCTGTGACACAAGAATATAGGCACAACCGGCCGGACTGCGCATTGGGAAATGCGCGTAACAGCTCGCCTGCCGCGGTCAGCGGATCAAGCTGAGCGGGAGGTCGCGCCCGCGGAGCCGGCTCGGGCTCCCGGTCAGGAACTCATCGACGTTCCGCGCCGCCTCGCGCCCTTCGGCAATGGCCCACACCACGAGCGACTGGCCGCGGCGACAGTCCCCGGCCGCGAACACCCCCGGAACGGAGGTTTGGTACTTCGCGTCGCTGCGGACCGCGCCGCCCTCGGTCAGCGCGAGGCCGAGCCGCTCCGGCAGGCTCCGCTCCGGACCCGCGAAGCCGATCGCCAGGAGCACCAGTTCGCACGGGAACACGAGTTCGGACCCGTGCAGCTCCTCGAACTGGCGCTCGCCCTCCTTGTCGAAGTAGTGCTGAACCCGGACCGCGTGCAGTTCCGCGACGCGGCCCTCGGCGTCGCCCGTGAACTTCTGAGTCTTGATCTGCCAGTCGCGCTTCCCGCCCTCTTCGTGGGCCGGCGTGATGCGCAGGATCTTCGGCCACAGCGGCCACGGCGTTTCCGGGTTCACGTTCTCCGGCGGGCACGGGTTGTAGTCGAGCTGGAGCACCGACTTCGCGCCCTGCCGGTGGCACGTCCCGAGGCAGTCCGCGGCGGTGTCGCCGCCGCCGATGATGATGACGTTTTTGCCGGTCGCGGAGAGGGCCTCGCCGCTCAACTGGTCCCCGAACCCGCGGCGGTTCTGGGCCGTGAGGAACGGCATCGCCTGCACGACGCCCTTCAGCTCGCGCCCGGGGATGTCCAGCTCGCGGGGCCGGGTCGCGCCGACCGTGAGCAACAGGGCGTCGTGTTTGGCGCGGAGCTCTTGCGGGTCGACGCTGGCACCGATGTCGGCACCGGTGACGAACTCCACGCCCTCCGCACGCATCTGGTCGATCCGGCGCGTGACGTAGTCCTTCGCCATCTTGAAATCGGGGATGCCGTAGGTGAGCAGCCCGCCGAGGCGGTCGTCGCGCTCGTACACGGTGACCGCGTGCCCGGCGCGCCGGAGCTGCTGCGCCGCGGCGAGGCCCGCCGGGCCGCTCCCGACGACGCCCACGGACTTCCCGGTGGAGTGCCGCGGCGGCTCGGGGACGATCCACCCCATCTCCCAGCCGTGGTCCACGATCGCCTGTTCGATGGTCTTGATCGTGACCGCCACCCCGTTGAGGGCCAGCACGCACGAGGCTTCACAAGGAGCCGGGCACGTTTTGCCCGTGAACTCCGGGAAGTTGTTCGTGTCGTGGAGGGCGGACAGCGCTTCCTGCCACCGGTTCCGGTGAACCAGGTCGTTCCAGTCCGGGATGCGGTTCCCCAGCGGGCACCCGGTGTGGCAGAACGGGATGCCGCAGTCCATGCACCGCGTCGCCTGCGCGCGGGTGCTCTCCACCGGCATCGGCTGGTACAGCTCGTCGTAGTCGCGGACCCGCAGGTGAATGGGCCGGGGGGTCGGCTTCTGCAACTCGACGTTCAGGAACCCACGGGGGTCAGCCATTTTAGTAGTCGTCAGCCGTCAGTGGTCAGTTGTCAGTCGAGCAACCGCCACCGAAACCGACCGCTCCTCCGTACCTGTTTTATCTGACTGGATACTGACCACTGACAACTGATAACTCTTATCAGCCGTTGACGAGTTCCCACTGGCGCTGAACGGCCTTGTTCTGTTCGAGCACCCGGCGGTAGTCCTTCGGGTACACCTTCACGAACTTCGGGAGGGCGCCCCCGAAGTCGTTCACGATCTCGTTCCCGACGGTCGAACCGGTGTACAGCACGTGGCGGTTGATCAGGTTGCTCAGCGTGCCCACGTCCTTGTACTCTTCCACCGGCAGCAGGTCGACCATTTCGAGGTTGCAGTTCTCGCGGAACTGGCCGTGCGGGTCGTAGACGTAGGCGAAGCCGCCGCTCATGCCGGCCGCGAAGTTGCGCCCGGTCGGGCCGAGGATCACCACCACCCCGCCGGTCATGTACTCGCACCCGTGGTCGCCGATGCCCTCCACGACGGCCTTCGCGCCGCTGTTGCGCACCGCGAACCGCTCGCCGGCGCGCCCGCGGAGGTACGCCTCGCCGCCGGTGGCCCCGTACAGGGCCACGTTCCCGATCACCACGTTCTCTTCGGGCACGTAGGCCGCTTCCGGTTGCGGCGCCACGATGAGCTTCCCGCCCGAGAGGCCCTTCCCGACGTAGTCGTTGGCCTCGCCCCGGAGCCGGAGCGTGATGCCGCGGGTGAGGAACGCGCCGAAGCTCTGGCCCGCGGTCCCGGTGAACCGCAGGTCAATGGTGTCCTCGCGCAGGCCCGCCTCGCCGTACCGCGCCGTCACGAAGTAGCTCAGCAGGGTGCCGGTCGTGCGGTTGCGGTTCGTGATCGGCATCGCGAGTTGCAGCCGCCGCGGGTGCTCGACCGCTTCCTTCGCGGCCCGCACCACCTCCCAGTCGAGCTGCTCGGCGAGGATGTCCGGCTGGCGCTCGACGCACCGGATCACCGACCCGAACGGCACGTTCGGGCGCGCGAGCAGCGCCGACAGGTCGAGGTGCTTCGCCTTCCAGTGCCACGACAGGTCGTGCTGGGCGAGCAGGTCCGGGCGCCCGACGATCTCGTCCAGCGTGCGGAACCCCATCTCGCTGAGCAGCTCGCGCACCTCTTCGGCCACGAAGAAGAGGTAGTTGACCACATGTTCCGGGGCGCCGGCGAACTGGGCGCGGAGCACCGGGTCCTGGGTCGCGATCCCCACCGGGCACGTGTTGAGGTGGCACTTCCGCATCATCACGCACCCGAGCGCGATGAGCGGGGCCGTCGCGAACCCGTACTCTTCGGCGCCGAGGCACGCGGCGATGACCACGTCGCGCCCGGTCTTCATCTGGCCGTCGGTCTGGAGCCGGACGCGGCCCCGGAGGCCGTTGCGCACCAGCACCTGTTGCGCTTCCGCGAGCCCCAGTTCCCAGGGCACGCCCGCGTGCCGGATGCTCGACAGCGGGCTGGCCCCCGTGCCGCCCGTGTCGCCGCTGATGAGGATGCGGTCCGCGTACCCCTTGGCGACGCCGGTGGCGATCGTGCCCACGCCGGCCGCGGCGACCAGCTTCACCGAGATCTCGGCGTGCGGGTTCGCGTTCTTCAGGTCGAAGATGAGCTGCGCGAGGTCTTCGATGCTGTAGATGTCGTGGTGCGGGGGCGGCGAAATCAGCCCGACGCCCGGGGTGCTGTAGCGCGTCTTGGCGATGGCGCTGTCGACCTTGTGCCCGGGGAGCTGGCCCCCTTCCCCGGGCTTCGCGCCCTGCGCCATCTTGATCTGAATCTCGACGGCGTTCGCGAGATAGTTCGCGGTCACCCCGAACCGCCCGCTCGCGACCTGCTTCACCGCGCTGCCCCGCCTGTCGCCGTTGCCATCGGGCTTGAAGCGGGCCGGGTCCTCGCCCCCCTCGCCCGTGTTCGAGCGCCCGCCGACGCGGTTCAGCGCGATTGCGAGCGTCTCGTGCGCCTCCTTGCTGATGCTCCCGAAACTCATCGCGCCGGTGAAGAACCGCTTGACGATCTCCTTCGCCGGCTCCACCAGTTCGAGGGGGATCGGCTTGTGCGTCTTCTTGATGTCGAGCAGCCCGCGGAGCGTGCAGAGCCGGCGGCTCTCGTCGTTCGCCGCTTCCGCGAACTCGCGGTACGAGTCGCGGCTGTTCTTGCGCGCCGCGTGCTGGAGCGTCTGGACCGTCTCCGGGTTCCACATCCGGCGCTCGCCGCGCCGGCGCCACATGATCTCCCCGCCGACATCGAGTTCGGGCGCCTCGGCGTCCGGGTCGCCCGGGAACCCCACCGCGTGGCGGGTCAGGGACTCGCGCGCGATCTCGTTCAGCCCGATCCCGGCGATCCGGCTCGGGGTGTCCGTGAAGTACCGCTCGACGACGTCGAGGTTCAGCCCGATGGCCTCGAAGATCTGCGCCCCGCGGTAGCTCATCAGGGTGCTGATGCCCATCTTGCTGAACACCTTCAGCAGCCCCGCGTTGATGGCCTTCGCGTAGTTCTTGAACGCCTTCGCGAGCTCCAGCGGCCCGCCGTGCGCGTCCACGAGCATCCCGTGGACCGAGAGCTCGCGGTACGTGTCGAGCGCGAGGTACGGGTTCACCGCCGCCGCCCCGTACCCGACGAGCAGCGCGAGGTGGTGGACCTCCCGGGCCTCCCCCGTTTCGACCACGATCCCGCACTTCACCCGCACCCCGGCGCGCGTCAGGTGGTGGTTGACGGCCGCGGTCGCGAGCAGCGACGGGACCGGCACCTGGGCCTCGTCCACCCCGCGGTCCGACAGGATCAGGATCGTGGCGCCCGCCCGCACCGCGGCTTCGGCCTGCGCGCAGAGCGCGCCGACGGCGGCGCTCAGCCCCGGCTCCCCGGCGCCCTTGGCGAACAGCGTGCTGAGCGTGTGGACCTTCAGCCCCGGGGCGTCGAGCGCGCGAACCTTGGCGAGCTCCTCGTTGTTGAGCGTCGGGCCCTTGAGGCGCAACAGCCGGGCGTGCTCGGGCGTTTCGGCGAGCAGGTTCCCCTCGCACCCGAGCAGCGACTCGGTGTTCATCACCACCTTCTCGCGGATCGGGTCGATCGGCGGGTTGGTGACCTGTGCGAAGTGCTGTTTGAAGTAGTTGAAGAGCAGTTGCGCGCGGTCGCTCAGCACCGCGAGCGGCGTATCGGTGCCCATGCTGGACACCGGCTCCTGCCCGTCCTGGGCCATCGGCAGGAGGACGCGCGCGACGTCCTCCTGCGTGTAGCCGAAGGCGTGCTGGAGGTGCCGGACGGTCGCGAGGTCGGTTACGGCCGGGGCCGCCGGGGGCAGGTCGTCGAGCTGGACCTGGTGCGCCTCGACCCACTCGGCGTACGGCTTCTCGCGGGCCACTTCGAGCTTGATCTCGTCGTCCAGGATGACCGACCCGCAGGAGGTGTCCACGAGGAACATCTTCCCGGGCTGCATCCGCCCGGCGGCCCGGACCGCGCCCGTGGGCGTCGGGAGCGCGCCGATCTCGCTCGCCACGATCACGCGCTCGTCGGTGATGACGTACCGGCCGGGGCGCAGCCCGTTGCGGTCCAGCATCGCGCCGATCAGGGTGCCGTCGGTGAACGACAGGCTCGCGGGGCCGTCCCACGGTTCGGTGAGGCACCGGTGGTAGCGGAAGAACCCGCGCACCGCCGGGTCGAGGTGCCTCTGCTCCTCGTAGGCCTCCGGCACGAGCATCATCATGACGTGCGGCAGGCTGCGCCCGGAGTGCGCGAGCAGCTCCACCGCGCGGTCGAGGACCGCGGAGTCGCTGAGCCCGTCGAAGTCGATCGGCAGCACCTTCGCGAGGTCGTCGCCGAGCGCCCCGCCCTGCATCAGCGCCTGCCGCGCCCTCAGCCAGTGGACGTTGCCCTTGAGGGTGTTGATCTCGCCGTTGTGGGCGAGCGTGTTGAACGGCTGCGCGAGCGCCCACTGCGGGGACGTGTTCGTGCTGTACCGGCTGTGAACGAGGGCCAGCGCCGATTCCATCCCCGGGTGGCCGAGGTCGGGGAAGTACGCCTCGAGCTGATCCGGCTTCAGC
The DNA here is from genome assembly GCA_036405095.1 of Gemmata sp. GTDB lineage: Bacteria > Planctomycetota > Planctomycetia > Gemmatales > Gemmataceae > Gemmata. The sequence goes on from DASWYH010000331.1 coordinate 5,907, forward strand.
ATCCCCTTGTAAACGATCGTGCGGGCGCTGCAACTCGCCAGCGCGAACCCGACCGCGGGGGCCGCCCCGGCAGTTGCGGCCCAGCGCTCGGCGCGCCGGCGGATCACGTAGAGCTTGCGCTCGAAATCTTCCGGCGCGGTCTTCGCCCCGCGCCCGATCAGGAGCTGCGCCATCCCCGGCTCGGACGACCGCGCGAGCCACCCGATCGCGGCCGACACCACCGGCACCGTGCGCCACCCGAGGACCGTTTGCCCCTCCTCCGCGACGATCTTTTCGAGCGCGCGGCTACAGGCCGAGCGGTTCGCGGGGTCCGTCGGGAGGAAGCAGAAGGCGACCCCGTAATCGCCCGCAGCGGGCAACTTCACCCCCAGCTCCGTGGCCACGGCCTGGAAGAACGGGTGCGGCACTTGGAGGAGGATGCCGGCGCCGTCGCCGGTGTCCTGGTCGCACCCGCAGGCCCCGCGGTGC
>DASWYH010000332.1:0-6701 GCA_036405095.1 Gemmata sp.
GAGAAGCGGGCTTCTCTCGTCGGCCTTGCGGCTTCGTGACTGGGCGTCAGAAGAGACGAAGCTCACGCCGGAGCGCGATCGGGTTCTGTGACCCGCTGCCAGGACCGCTTCGTCATACCGATCAGCCACCAACCGCTCACCATTCCGAGCACGTAAACGCCCGCCACCAGAGCCGGCAGGGGCAAATCACCGTGCCAGGTTCCAGCGCTGATTGTGGTGTTGTGGTTATTGATGTAGCTCAAGTACCCGACCCCACCAATCAGGGCGATCAAGAACAAGGCGCTCACGAATCGCATGAAGTTCTCCCGGTTTGAGCCTGGGAAATGGAACCCGACGGAATTCGCCCTTTTTCCGGTTCCTGGCATGGCGGGGCGAGGCAGTCGAGTCCGTTTCTCTGTGTGTTGAGGAATCGGTTCGCTTTCGCGGGTCGGTGCCTTCTTGATACTGCACGCGAATGGAACCTCCTGTTGTTCCTCATGCGAATGGGATACCAATTGCCTCGCCCTTCTGGCACTTTCCTTGCTTGACGCATCACATCGCCCAAAATGCTGCGGAGGCCCCGGCGATGAAAAGTAGCTCCGATGACATAACTGATCTGACGATCAATCTGTTCGGCGGAACCAGCACGCAGCCGCCGTCCGTGGACCCTGCCGCGCTGCGACGCGCCATGCGTTACGGCGAGCGCGCCCGGGAACGGTTCCGGGGCGCCTCGTTTCGCGAGGCCGAAGCGGAACTGCGCGCGGGATGGTTCCAGCGCGGCGAAACGACCGAGTGGGAGTGGGTGCGGGCCGCCGTCCGGGTTGGGTTCGAACAGGACGCGGAAGAGGCGTAACCCTTACGTGGGTTGCGCAGCCGGTTTCGCAAGCGGCGGCGGGTGGTGCCATCCGTCGCCGCTTGCGTTTCGGTTCGGGAAGCGAATGCGCAATCCGGGGGCCGGACCGGCGAAGAGTATAATGCCGCGAAGTTCCTTTCGTCAGGAGCGAAACCGTGTCACAATCGCTCTCGCGCCTTCAAGCCCTTACGCTGGGCCTGGTCGTCATCGCGGCCCTCGCTCTTGGTGGGTACGGGGTCGCACGCATCGCCGACAAACAGGGCGCTTGGGCCGACACCGTCGAGGTGACCGCCGGGTTCCCCGAAGCGCACGACATCACCCCCGGGACACCGGTCCGGCTCCGCGGGGTCGATGCGGGTCAGGTGGTGGCAGTCGAGTACCCCGATCACGACGGCCCCGGGGCGGAGGTGACGGTGCGCATGAAGCTCCGGGCGGAGTACGCCCACCGGCTCTACGCGGACGCATCGGCGCAGATTCACGGAACCGGCATGCTCGGGTCGAAGGTCATTGCGATCCAACCCGGCGACCCCGCGAAAGGCGCACTGGCCGGGGGCCGGCTCCGCGGGGTGAAACCGTTCCAGCTCGAAGAGGCCGTCATCGAGGTGCGCGACCTCGCGAAAGAAGCGAAGGGCACCGCGGCCGAGGTGAAACAGCTCGCGGCCGAAACCCGCGAGACGGTGTCGGTCGCCAAGGGCTTCATCAAGGGGGTCGAGGAGAGCAACGGCACCCTGGCAAAACTGGTCCGCGACGACGACCTGTACGAGGACGCGCGCGGCACGCTCACCGACCTGCGCAAGCTCGTGACCCGGGCCGATAAAGCCGTTGCCACGATGGAAGGCGAGATGGGCAACATTCGCGGGCTGGTCGCGGACGGCCGCGAGACGCTGAAGTCCGTCAAACAGGGCAGCGATGCGCTCGGGAAAATGCCGATTGTGCGCAGTTACGTCGAAGACTCGGCCGCCCTCCTGGTGCGCCCGACCATGAGCCGGCAGCGGTGGACGTTCGAGACCAGCCACCTCTTCGAGCCCGGAACGGCAGTCCTCACGACGGAGGGGCGCACGCACATGACCGCGATGGGGTCGATCCTCCATGCGAACAAACCGGCCGGGTCGGACATCGTGGTGGCCGCGTTCTTCAGCGCACACGACAAGAGCCAAACGGCCCCGGCGGCGCAGGAACTGACCAAGAAACAGGCCGAAGTGGTGGTGGAGACCCTGAAAGCGGCCGGGGTGCATAAGATGGGCTTCATCACCCGGCGCAAGGTGACGCCGATCGGGATGGGAACGGGCCTGTCCCCGGCGGACCCTGAACCGGACGCGCCGTCACACCTGCGCATCCTCTTGTTCGCACCGCGGTGACGAAATTCGGGTGCCGGCTGAAACTCTCACCGCGGCGAACCCGAATACTGATTCTGTGCCTGCCTCAACGGACCGGCCAAGTGAGTTCACAGACCCCACCTGCGGACCCGCCGACGCTCAGCCCCACGGACCGGGGCCGGGTCACCCTCTTGTACCACTTCGCCCGGCTCCAGTTGCCCGCGGTGAGGCTCACCGAGAGCGCGTTTCTCGCGCACCTCCGGCGCACGTTCGGCATCTTCCTTGCCAAGTCCCCCGGGGCGGTCACGTGGGCGGCGTACATTGAGGGGCTGTACGCGGTCGATTGGCTGGTGTGTGTCGGGTGCCTCGATGGGCAGAATGCCGCGTGGGAAGCGCTGTTCAACGCCCGCACCGGGCGCAGCGACTGCCTCCTCGTGGACGCCCTCCGCGCCCGCGCCGTTCGGCTGTACCCGCGGAACGAGGAGCGCCAGGAAACCGCGGTGTCGGAGTTCTGGAGCAACCTGATCGCGCCCGAAAGTGAGGGCACGCTCCCCGTGCTGGCGCGCTACGACGGGCAGCGCCCGCTGGCCCCGTGGCTGATCCGCGTGTTCCAGAACTGGCACCTCTCGAAGCTCCGGCAGAGCACCGGCACCACCGCGCTCCCGGACGACGAAATCGCGCTGCCGATGGACGCCGCACCGAAAGCGGAGGGCTCCGACCGGTGGCACGAAACCTTCGTCTCGGCCGCGCGCGAGTGGCTCGGTTCCATCGACGACGACGAGCGGTTGCTGCTCGGGTTGCGGTGGCGCTACCGGCTGAGCCAGCGCGAGGCGGCGAAGCTGTTCAACCTGAACGAAGGCACGCTGACGCGCCGCACGGACAAGCTCCGTGATCGCGCCCTCGAACACATCGGCGGGCGCCTCGTTTCGGACGGGTGGGTGGGTGACGACCTCGAAGCGTTCGTTCTGACCGAACTGGGTACGCTGCTCACCGACGACCCCCGGTTGAGCGCCGACCAGCTCGGGCGCCTGCTCGCGGCGAAGGGCAAAGCGCTCCCGGCGGAATGAGTGGGCTCGCACCGCCAAGCGAGCGGGCCGTCCGCCCGCTTGGCGGTGCGAGCCGTTCCGCTGGAAGCGGTAACCGCATAACTTGCCCCCGCGAGAAGCCCGGCGGACGGGGCGCCCGCGCGCCGCGGAGAAGGCCGCTCACTTTGGCACCGCGGCACGCATTGCCGCTCGTACCTGCTCCGCGCCCTCGGTTCGGAAGCGCTCCAGCCAACTCCAGTCCGCGAACCCGTCGAGCAACTCGCGCCGCCGGGACTCGTCGGGCACCGTTGCGAGCACCTCAACCCGCACCTCACCAAGAATGCGGACCCACTCGGCAAACGCGGTGTCGTATTCCGCTTCGAGCTTCTCGCGGATGCGCCGCGCCAGCGCCGGCGCTGCCCCGCCCGTGCTCACGGTCAGCACCAAATCGCCCCGACGCACCACCGCGGGTAGCGTGAAGTCACCTTCATCGGGTGAAGAAGCCGCGTTCACCCACAGGCCGCGCGCGTTCGCCTCCGCAACGACCCGCGCGTTCACTTCGGGAACGGCGCACGCGAACGCGAGAACGGCGCCTTCAAGGTGGCCCGCGTGATAAGGGGCCGGGACGTGAACCGCTCCGGGCGGGAGCGCGAGCGGTGCGCGCGGGTCGATTACCCGGACCGCCGCGCCGGCGGCCAAAAGGGCCGTTGCTTTTCGCGCGCCGACCGCGCCGCCGCCGACGACCACGACGAGTTTGCCAACCAAGTTCAGGAGTATGGGGAACACGGCTCAGCCCGCCGTTGCGGGCGGTTCGGACGGGTCGCTCGCAGACGCTTCGGGGCCGTCGGCGTCGCGGTACGTCTCGCGCTTCTTGTGCAGGGTGTTCCGGTTGATCCCGAGGCGGTCCGCGGCCTTCACCTGGTTGTCGCCGCACTCGCGCAACACCTCTTCGATCAGCTCGCGCTCGACGCCGTCAACGAGGAACCGGTGGAGCTTGATGTGCGCCGGGCGCGGGGCGTGCATCCCGGCCCGGACGAGGGCGTGGATGAGTGAGGGCACGTCGGTCGGCGCCCCCCCGTTGCGGGCCGCACGGACCAGCGGGCGGGCGCGCCCGAACCGCAACATCTCGGACGTGAGCGGGCCGCCGTCGGCGAACACCGTGAGCCGTTCGAGCGTGTTTTCGAGCTCGCGCACGTTCCCGGGCCAGTCGTGCGCTTTCAGCGCCTCAACGACCATCGGCGTGAGTTCCGGCACCGCGCACTTGTGCAGGTCGCCGTACCGCTTCAGGAAGAACTGCGCGAGCAGCGGGATGTCGTCCCGGCGCTCGCGCAGGGGCGGGAGCACAATGGGGATGACGTTGAGCCGGTAGTAGAGGTCCTCGCGGAACTCGCCGTCTTCCACGGCCTGTTCCAGGGACGTGTTGGTGGCGGCGATCACCCGCACGTCCACGCGGATCGTGCGGCTCTCGCCGACCCGCTCGAACTCGCGCTCTTGCAGCACGCGGAGCAACTTCACCTGGAGCTTGGGCGAGGTGCTGTTGATCTCGTCGAGGAAGATGGTGCCGCCGTGCGCGGCCTCGAACCGCCCGGTCTTGTTCTCAACGGCGCCGGTGAACGAGCCCTTGATGTGCCCGAACAGTTCGCTTTCGAGCAGGTTCTCGTGCAGCGCGCCGCAGTTCACGCGGATGAACGGCCCGTCCGCGCGTTTGCTGAGCTTGTGAACCGCTTTTGCGATCACTTCCTTGCCGGTCCCAGTCTCGCCAATGAGCAAGACGTTCGCCGACCGCGGTGCGGCGAGGCGCACGAGGCGATAAACGTCTTGCATAGTCGCCGCGTTGCCCACGATCTCGGGTAGCGGCGGCGCAAACTGCTCGTTTTTCGGCATCGAGAAAACGCTTCCGGGAGAGGAAGCCGCGGGCGTCAGTGAAAAGTCGCTCCGCATGAATGTAGTGTATCATGAAGTGCCCGCACCTGCCATAGTAGTAGCCCAAAAAACGGGCATTGTCACAAGCTTAGTAAACAAAAAAAGGCCCGCGGCTAACGCGGGCCATTCCTTCGAGATTTGTCTTTCGCTCACTCGTACTGGAGGGCATCCGGGATGCGAGTCTGGATCGCGCGCCACGCCGGGATCAGCCCCGCAAGGGTTGCGAGCGAAATCGAAACGGCCGCGATCCCGAGCGCCGCCTTCCACGGGATCAGCACGTCGAGGTTGAAGCCCGATTCGTCCACGAACATCACCTTCAAAACGTACCACTCCATCGGGAGCCCGATCAGGACGCCGAGGATCGTGCCGAACGCGCCCATCAGGAACGCTTCAGACAGCACCGAGAGGAGCACCTGAGCGGGGGTTGCGCCCACCGCGAGCAGCAGCCCGAGTTCGCGCTTCCGCTGGAGAACGGAAATGAGTAGTGCGGTCACCACGCCCAGCGCCGCGACGACCCCCACCAGCAACTGCTGCATGTACGCCAGCACGTACAGCCGGCTGATGAGCCCGGAGAGGAACTGGCGGAGCGAGTACCGGTCGGTCAGGAACAGCCCCTTGTCCGCGGTGTACTTTTCGAGCTCCGGTTCGGCGCGGGCGGCGCTCCCGGGGCGCACGAACACGTGGCAGATGTCGATCAGGTTGTCGCCGAACAGTTTCGCGTAGCGGGCGCGGTCGAGGAAGATCGTCCCGCGGCTCCACGAGTAGTCCCGCACGGCGCCGACGATGAGGAGCGGCACCGCGCCGCGCGGGCCGGGCACGAAAATGGTGTCGCCGACTTTCACCTTGTGCCGCGCCACGAAGTTCTCGCTCACCAGCACCTTGTTCACCCCGACGTGGCCGGGGTGATCGTCGGCCAACTCGGGGAACGGCTTCAGTTCGGGGGCGAGTTCCGGGGCGCGCAGTGCGGTGGTCTCGGCGTAGGTGCTCGCGTCGAGCGCGACGAGGTACACGATGGTGCCGTTGAACTCGGGCCGGTAGTACCGGATGGTCATCACGTTCTCGACCCCGGGCAGCGCCTTCAGGTCGCGGGCCACGCTCGCCGACATCGGGCTGTTGGAGCTGTTGGCCGCGGTCATGTTCCCGCTGAAAACGAAGTGGTCCGCTTGCACCACCTGCGCGATCCACGAGAGCACGGGCTCTTCGTTGCTCCGGCCCACCCCGGCGGTCTGGAACATGAGCGCGACGCCGGCCCCCAGCGCGCCGATGACCACCCCCGTGCGGCCCGGGGCGCGCGACAGGTTGTCGAACGCGAGCCGCAGCGTGAAGGGGAACGTGGCCCGCACGAGCGGCCGGCACGCGCGGACCAGAAGCCCCACGAGGATCGGCGACGCGAGGAGGAGCCCCACGAGAACGAGCGTCAGCCCGCCGACGGAGCCGACCCGCGAGGGCAGCTCGAACCGGAGGAGGATCAGCGCCGCCCCGACCGCGACCATGCCCGTACAGGCGATCTGGTGAACGAGCTTCCAGACGCCCTTGGCGCCGGACGACGTGCGCCGGACGACGTGCGCCGGGTCGTCGCTGGCGGCCTGGATCGCGGGGACGAGA
>DASWYH010000333.1:0-6235 GCA_036405095.1 Gemmata sp.
GAAGCGGTGCGGCCGCCGGGACCGCACCGCGCGGGCGTCAGCCCGGGTTCTCTTCAAACATGGCGACCCGGTTCACCGGTTCGCCGCCGAACTCGGCCCACTCCTCGGGGGCCGGGTGGTATTCCATCTGGTACGCGTCCTCGCCGCTGTCCTCGTAGTAGTTCCGCAGCACCTTCGCCGCTTTGAAGCGGTGGGCGCGGAAGAACATCTGGGCCGCGGTGTTGCCCTCGCGGACCGCCAGCGCCAGCTTCTGTCGCCGGTGGCTGCACAGCTTGTAGATCAGCTTCCCGATCAGCAGCCCGCCCACGCCACCCCGGCGGGCCGTCGGCGCGACCGCGAAGTTCAGGAGTTGCAGCCGGGTGCGGTGCAGCTCGTAGATCATGAACCCGATGATGGTGTCGCCCCGCTCGGCGACCATCCCGATACAGTTCCGCTGGCGCAGGCACCGGAGGAAGTCGTCCTCGGTCCACGCGTACTCGAAACTGGCCAGCTCGATCCCCATCACCTCGGGCATGTCCCGCCGGATCATCCACCGGATGTGGATCGCGTTCGCGTCCGCTTCCGACTGGTCCCGGTCCCTGCGCAGCGCGCGACTGATGCTCATTAACGGACTCCCTTCCCCGTCCGGCCCACGGGCCACAAACCGCGCCCCGCGAACCGGCATGAAGCCGCCGGACTGTATCAACGCCCCCACTTCACCGCCGCGCCGATGTGCCGTGCCCCCGCACCGCACAACGGCCACTATTCCGCAACCCGCTCCGCCCGAACCGTCGGGCCAGGGGCTCGTACCCCTGGCTACAAGGCGGTCGCCCGTCCGGGGCTCGGAAACCGCCGCTCTTTTGCCCCTCGGGCCGCTCGCCCGTTTCGCACGGCCGGTTACTGGTTGTAGAACCGGGTGCTCTCTTCCTTCACCACGGGCGTGCGCACCTGGTCGCAGGTGAGCTGCACCCGGAACCGGCGGTCGCCGGGTTGGGACCCGCGGACCCGCACCCGGTACACCGTTTCGCCCTTCACCGCGAGGGACGCGATGGGCTCGAACACCAGCGTCTGGTTGGTCACCTTGCCCGCGGTCGGACCGTTCGAGCTGGTGTAGGTCGTGCCGTCGGCGAGCGCGGCCATGATCTGCACGTTGGTGCACGCCCCGGTGCCCTGGTTCACGATGCGGATCTCGTAAATCGCTTCCTTGCCCACCTCGACCGGGTTCTCCAGGCCCGCCACGTCGAACCGGAGCGCGGCCACGCCCTCGGCCTTGATCGGGGTCTCGGCCTTCGCTTCCAACACCCGCCCGGCCCGCGCCGGGATGCCGCCCACGGGCGCCACCGCACCGGGCTGCCCTTCCGGCGCCGCGGTCGCCACCGTGCGGAGCTGAACGTCCCCCGCGGCGCTGGCCCGCAGCTTGAGCCCGACCGCCTTCGTACCGCCCGCGGACAGCCCCTGGAGCTTCCAGGTGACCATGCGGTTGGTCGCGTTGAACGTGCCCGTGTCGGACGCCTGGATGAAGTCGAACCCGTCCGGCAGTACCGCGTGAACGGTGACCGCGTCGGTGGGCGCGGTGCCCGGGTTGGACAGCGTGATCTCGTAGGTCGGCTCGGCGCGGACCAGGCACTTCGCCGGGCCGCTCTGCGCCACCCGCAACATCGGTTCCACCACGTTCACCGACGCCTTCCCGGTCGCCTCCTGGCTGCCCTCCGCGTTGACCGAGATCTGGCACCACTGGGCGCCGCTGCGGATCGCGGTCAGCGGGAGGTTGATCTCGGCGCTCTTCCCGGCGGGCAGGTTGGCCAACTGGGTCCGGAGCCGGATCTCGTTCTTGCTGCGGTCCAGGGTGTGGTGGTCCAGCCCTTCGCTCGGGGTCGCCTCCAGCACCATCTTCTCCGCCGGCCCGGTCCCCGTGTTGGACACCTTGATCCGGAACACCGCCTCTTCACCGACCCGCACCACCTCGGGGCACGAGACGGCGACCGCGATGCGGGGCCGGGTCACCTTCGTCTTCACGTCCACGGCGGCCGAGTAGCTCACGGTCGCGCGGCTGCGGAGTTCGCCCTCTTCGGTCGGCCGCACCTTGACCACGATCCGCTTCTCGGTGTTGTTCTCCATCGCGCCGATGGCCCACACCAGCCGGTCCCCGTTCACCTCGCCGGGCGGGTCGCTCCCGACGTAGTTGGCGCCGGCCGGGATCACGTCTTCCACCCGCACGTTCTGCACCGCGACGTTGCCCGCGTTGCGGACGACGATCTCGTAGCGGCACTCGGTGTTGAACACAACCGACTCCGGGCACACCGCTTCCACGCTCACGCTCTGCGCGACCCGGCTGGGCAGCGCCGCGCCATTTGCCGGGGCCGCGGGGCCGGCGCCACCGGTGACCGGGGTCGAGGGCAGCACCCCACCGGGCGCCGGCAGCGAAGGCGGCAGCACGACCGGCGGGCGCGAGCGCGGATCGGTCGCGGGCAGCGGTGGGGGCTCACTCGGCATCCCGGTAGTTGCGGGGAACGGCGGCAGCGTGGCCGGCCCACCCGTCGGCGCCGGCGGCGTTGGCCCCGTCGGTGCCGGCGGCACGGGCACATACGGCGGGGGCACCGGGGGGATACCGGTCGGTGCGGGCGGGGTGGCAAACTTGCTGTCCCCCGGATCGACACTCAGGCTCGGCGGGGGCAGCGTCCGGGGCGGTTGCGTGGCGCCCGCCGGGGGCGCGGTGGGTGCGAACTTCGAGTCCGGGAACTCCATGCTGGGCGGCGGCACGAACGCGCCGGCCGGGCGGACCGGGTCGCCGCCCGCGATCCCCGGGCGCGGGCGGTTGGTCGGGGTGCCCGCCGGGTAGCCGGACGGTTGCGGCGTCCCGCCGGCCGGGTACGTGTAACCCGTCTTGGTTCCGTTCGGGTTGGCGGGACCCTTGCCCAGCCCCGCGGCCGGCGAGGTGTACGTTGGCGGCGCGTTCGGGGTCCAGTCGGCGTAGGGGCGAACCGTGGTTACCGGAGCGGTGCCGCTCGCGGGCACCACCTTCGTTTGCGGGAAGGTGCCCACCGGCTGCTGGGCCATGACCGTTCCCAAGACGGCACAGCCCAAGACCGCAGCCGCGGCCGAAAGTACAATCGGTCGTTTACGCACGGCCTACCCCCCTCAAACAGACTGGACCGGTCCCCAATTCCCACAACGGGCGCCGGTCTCCCCAGACCGGCACCCGGTTTCGGCGCCGCACCCGCCCGGCTCACGCCGGGGGCGGGTACTTCACCGCGTTTTTGATCATCTTCGCAGCGATCGCATCCGACAGATCGATCCCGGTGTGAGCGCTCAGAAGCAGCACGATGTTCGCGATGTCCGCCAGCTCGTCCGCCAGGGCCTCGCGCCGGGCGGGGTCGCGCGCCGCCGCGACCGACTCCTCGGGCGTGAGCCACCGGAGCAGGTCGCACAGCTCCCCGACCTCGCTGGCCAGGGCCATCGCGAGGTTCTTGGGCGTGTGGTACGGCTCCCACCCGCGGGCCGCCGCGAACGCACGAATACCGTCCTTCAGCGCCCCCACGGGCGCGGTCGCATCGGGCATCGAACCTGCTCGTGAGTGCGGGCGCGGGGCCCGTCCCGTGTGTTCCCAGCAATGAGTCGCCGTTTTCGGCCTGCGGGTATAACGGGGCGGAGCGGTGTGTCAACAGAAATGCGGTGCGGAAATCGGGCTTCTCGCAAAACCGCCGGACCCCGATGGCGGTCCCGGTGGCACTGCTGCCTGGCGATCGCGGCTCGTCCGCAATGTGCCCCCAGTAGACTCTACCTGGGCACGTTCGGGCGCTTTGGCATCCAGCCCCCGGCAGGGCATCCGGTGGCAGCCCGGGGACGTGACGGTGGCCCAACGACAATACAAAGCCGCCGGACCCAACTGCTTCTCGCGACCACTAACGGCGCGCCACCAAAAGTAAAAGGCCACCGGGAAGACAAGCTCCGTGTCTTCCCGGTGGCCTTGTTTCTGGTCGTACCCGTTTCGCCCGATTTTCAGGCCTTCGGCGGGAGCTTCCAGGTGCCCGGCACCGGGGCACGGGTCGCCCCCAGCGACGTGCCGAGCGCGAAGCCCTTCGGCATCGTGTCTTCTGCCGAGGCCAGCGCCTGGTCCCAGGTCAGGGTGCGGCACCCGTAGCACGCGTTGCGGCCGAAGATCGCCGTGAACGTCGAATCGGTCACCTGCTTCAGTTCGTTCAGCGGGGCGCCGGCCCGGATGCTGTTCAGCAGGTCGATGTGCTCCTGAACATAAGCCGAAATGTTGTCGGAGCCGGACGGCTTCTTGTTGATCTCGTAGTACCCGTCACGGGTGTACGCGGTGCCGGTCGCCCCGTAGATCGTTTCCGACACGTCGTCGTCGCCGGGGATGTGGCGGCAGTAGCTCGCGAGCTTCAACCCGCTCTTGTACTCGTACTCCACCGCGAAGTGATCCCAGATCTGGCCCACGTTCTTGGGGTCGCCCGCCGGCCCGAGCGCCCGGCCGCCGAACCCGACCGCCTTGATGGGGTGATCGCCGACGACCCAGTTAATCACGTCCAGGTTGTGAACGTGCTGCTCGACGATGTGGTCGCCACAGGCCCAGAGGTAGTGGTACCAGTTGTAAAGCTGGTAGGTGCTGTCCGCCATGCCCTCCGGACGGTCCTTGAACCACGGCCGGCGACCGTTCCAAGAGCACCGGGCGGCGCGCAGCTCGCCGATGGCCCCGTCCTGGATCTTCTTGATGGTCTCGAAGTAGCCCTTCTGGTGGCGGCGCTGCGTCCCGGCGACGATCGCGAGGTTCTTCTTCTTCGACTCCTCGACCAGCCCGTAGACCTTCCGCGCGCCCGTGGCGTCCACGCACACCGGCTTCTCACAGAAGATATTCTTGCCGGCCTTCACTGCGGCTTCGAGGTGGTACGGGCGAAACCCCGGCGGGGTCGCGAGGATCACGAGGTTCGCATCGGTCTTGAGCAACTTCTCGTAGGCGTCGAGCCCGTCGAACGTGGTGTCCGGGGTGATCTTGGACTGTTTCACGAACGGCCCGTACCGGTCGCTCTTCTCGTTGGTGAGCGTCTTCACCGCGTTCGTGGCTTGGTTCTTGAACGCATCAGCCACCGCGACGATTTCGAGTTTCGGGGCATTACCGTTGATCTTCTGTTCGGCCCGGAGGATGTCCAGAACGGCCCCCATGCCGCGCCCGCCGCAGCCGACGAGACCGACCTTAATTACGTCATTGGCGCCGGCAAACGCGCCGGCCGACAGGCCGTTGGCCACCGCGACGCCGCCGGCCGCGGCGGTCGCTTTCAGGAAATCACGACGGTTCGACATGGAAAACTCCGGGAGAGATGTTGTCAGTCCTCAGTCGTCAGTGATCAGTCGGCACCGGTGCCACTGAACCACGTCTCCGGAAGCTGACAACTGACAACTGACAACTGACCATTACTCGCTCTTCTTGACAACCTTCGGCCTCAGCCCCGCGAGTTCGGGCTGTTCCTCTTCGGCGAGCACGACGCGGAACCCGATTACGTCCATGCGGGTGAGCCACCAGATGCTCTGCGGTTCCTGCGGGTCCCACTTCATCCAGCTCTTGTCCGACACGCGGCGCGCCGCGCTGCGGCACCGGTCCGCCTTGTCCGCCCACGACCCTCCCCGCACGACGTGCGCCCACTTCTCATCTGTGGGCACCGTAACCGGGCTCAGGCTCAGCGGGTTCTTCGCGAATTTCGCGTACGCCTTCGGGTCGTACTGGTCGAGGGTCCATTCCCAAACGTTGCCGTACATGTCGTACAGCCCGAACGGGTTCGGCTTCTTGGTGCCGCACTTGTGCGTGACGCCCACGGGCTTGTCTTCGGTCGGCGACGTGTCCTTGTACCACGCGTACTCGGAAAGCCCCTTCGGGTCGTTGCCGAAAAAGTACGCGGTGTCCCCCTTCCCGCCGCGCGCGGCGTACTCCCATTCGGCCTCAGTGGGCAGCCGGTACGCGCGGCCGGTCTTCTTGCGGAGCCAGTGGCAGTACATCATCGCCGTGTGGTGCGTCATGCACAGGGCTGGGTGCCCTTCGCGCGGGTGCCCGTAGGTCGCATCGACGAATGCGTTCGTGGGCCGGGTGACGGCGTCTGGGCCGAGTTTCTGCACCGCGACGTTGTCGGCTTTCCCGATGAGGAAGTTTTCGTCGTACCAGTACGTGTCGAACTCGTCCCACCCGCACTCGAACTTCGCCATCCAGAAGCCCTTCACCTTCACCTTGTGGGCCGGGCCTTCGATCGCCTCGCGG
>DASWYH010000334.1:0-2733 GCA_036405095.1 Gemmata sp.
CCGTCCGTCCGTAGAGCACACTAATCGTTCCCTGGAAACACCTTACAATTACGGACGGCACCGTGAATGGCCTGGTTTCCACGGGACCCGAGCAGTCCCAGGAAAACACGCCTCACCCAACAAGGCCGGCCTGAACGCAGGAGGGGTGAGCACAAACGGCTAAGCTTCTCCCTCGGGCACAACCGGGACCTCGGGCGCCGGGTCGAACCACCGGTACACAGCGGGGATCACGAACAGCGTGAGCAACGTTGAGGTGACAAGGCCGCCGATGACCACCGTCGCGAGCGGTTTTTGAACCTCGGCGCCGGCGCCGCTCGACAGCGCCATCGGGATGAACCCCAGGGTCGCAACCAGCGCGGTCATCAGCACCGGGCGGACCCGCATCATCGCGCCGTCAAACGCGGCCCCGAGCGCGTCCTGACCGGCCTTTCGTAACTCGACAATGTAGGTCACCAGCACCACGCCGTTGAGCACCGCGACCCCGAACAGCGCGATGAACCCGACGCCCGCCGAGATGGACAGGTCCATCCCGCGGAGCGCCAGCGCGAATACCCCGCCGGACGCGGCGAGCGGCACGTTCAGGGAGATCAGCAGCGCGAGCTTGATCGAGCCGAACGTGGAGTGCAGCAGCACGAAGATCAGCAGCAGCGCCACCGGCACCGCAACGGAGAGCCGCCTGGTCGCTTCCTGGAGGTTCTTGAACTGCCCGCCCCACGCGACCGTGTAGCCGGTCGGCAGCTTCACCTTCTCGTCGACCGTTTTTTGCGCCTCGGCGACGAACCCCGCGAGGTCGCGCCCGCGGACGTTACACGAGATCACCGCGCGCCGCCGGGTCGCGTCGCGGCTGATCTGGGCCGGGCCGTCGTCGAACTTGATTTCGGCCAACTGCTCCAGCGGGATCGGCCGGCCCTGGGCGTCGGGCACCATGACCTTCTTCAACCGAGCGAGGTCTTCGCGGACCGCCTCCGGGAACCGCACCTGGAGCGGGAACCGGCGCTGGCCCTCGTACACCTCGCTCACCTCCTTGCCGCCGACCACCGCGACCGCGTCCAGCACGGCCCGCGCGTTGATCCCGTGCCGCGCCAGCGCGTCGCGCTTGAGGATCACCCGGAGGTACGGCAGCCCGCCGGTCTGCTCCACCGCGACATCCGCCGCACCGGGCACCTTGCCGACCACCGCGGCGATCTCCTCGGCCGTCGCGCGCAGCGTGTCCAGGTCGTCACCGTACACGCTGATGCCCACGTCGGCCTTCACCCCGGCGACCAGCTCGGCGACGCGCAGCTCGATGGGCTGCGAGAACGCATAAGCCTGCCCCGGAACCTCTTCCTCGAGCTTCTGTTCCATCGCCTTGACCAGCTCTTCCTTGGTCTCAAACCGCCACGTTTCGCGCGGCTTCAGTGTGACGATCACGTCCGTCAGGTTGATGGTCATCGGGTCGTTGGCGATCTCCGGGCGCCCGCTCTTGCTCACCACCGATTCGACCTCGGGCATCTGCATCAGACACTGCTCGATGCGCGTGGTCATTTGCACCGACGTTTCGAGCGACGCGCTCGGGAGCCGCGTGGCCTGGATCGCGACCGAGCCCTCATCGAGCTTCGGGATAAACACCGCCCCCATGTGAACGACCGTCCACGCGCTCAGCACGAACACCGACGCGAACACCAAAACCACCGTGCGCGGGAACTCGACCGCGAGCCCCAGGAGCGGACGATAGGCCGCCTTCGCGAGCCGCACGAGGACGGGTTCCGTTTCCGACACGGACCGCAGGAAGATCGCGGCGAGCACCGGCATCAAGAAGAGCGCCAGCCCGAGCGAGGTGAGCAGCGCGAAGATGACCGTGAGCGCCATCGGCTTGAACATCTTCCCCTCGATGCCGCGCAGCGAGAGGATCGGCAGGTACACGAGCAAGATGATGCCGACCCCGAACACGACCGGGCGCGCTACCTCGCGGCACGCGTCGCGAACGATTTCGAGCGGCGCGCGCGCCGTTCTGTGGTGGTGCCGGTGCTCGGCGACCCGGCGCACCACGTTCTCGATGAGCACCACGCTCCCGTCCACGATCAGGCCGAAGTCGAGCGCCCCGAGGCTCATCAGGTTCCCGGACAGCCCGGCGTACCACATCCCCACGAACGCCCCGGCCATCGCCAGCGGCACCGCGAGCGCGACGATGAGGCCCGCGCGCAAGCTCCCCAGGAGGATGAGGAGCACGATCACGACCAGCGCGCCGCCTTCGAGCAGGTTCTTCTGGAGCGTGTGAACGGTGCGCTCCACCAGCTCCGTGCGGTCGTACACCACATCGACCTCGACGCCCTCGGGGAGCGTCTTCTTGATCTGCTCCATCTTCTCCTTGCTGCCCCGCACCACCGCGCGCGAGTTCTCACCCGCCAGCAGCATCACGATCCCCACCACCGCCTCACCCTTGCCGTTGCGGGTGGTCGCGCCCTGGCGCAGGACCGGCGCGAACCGCACGTCGGCGACCTGGTGGACGTAAACCGGGGTGCCGTTCCCGCGGGCGTCGAGCACCACGTTGCGCACGTCGTCGAGCGAGTGAATCCGCCCCTCGCCGCGCACGATCCGCTGTTCCTGGGACCTCAGAAGCAGGTAGCCGCCGCCCTCGTTCGCGTTGTTCTGCTGGAGCGCGGTGAACAGCTTTTCGAGCGAAATGTTGTAGGCCCGGAGCAGCTCCGGGTCGGGGCGAACCTCGTAGGCGCGCAACTGCCCGCCGTTGGTGTT
>DASWYH010000335.1:0-7020 GCA_036405095.1 Gemmata sp.
CTCCAGGCAGGGCGAGCCGATCAGCTCGAAGTACGACTCGTAAGCCGTCTCGCCCGGCGGGAGCAGTGCGGCGGGCTTAGCGTCGCCGCGGTACGCGGGGTGCAGCGAGCTCTCGATCCGCAGGGCCCGCAGCGTGCGCGCCGCCGAGGTCACCGCCAGCGCCTGCGCGAACGCGAACGTGAGCGCCTCCACCCGCACCTCGGTGAGGAACCCGCGCGCCCACCAGTGCTCGGCGCGGGGCCGGTGGTCGCCATCGAGCAGATGCGGCGCGAGGGCGCCGAGCCACCCGCGCTCGTGGTCCCCGAGCAGCCGCGCCTCACTGTCTTGCAGCGCGCGGCGCTCGCCGGTGGAGCGGCTCGAATCTTCGAGCGCCAGTTGAACGGCAATGAACGCCCCGCGCGGGTCGTCGCGGTCCTGGAGCCAGTCGCCGTAGGCCGCGTAGGTGTTCAGGTCGTCGGGGCTGTCGAGGATCGCGCGCTCGAACGCTTCCGCTTCGGTCATGGGGTGCCCCCGAACGGTGGTCAGGGTGGTTACTCGAAATCGCCTTCCCGCAGGTACTCGCGTTCGTCCAGTTCGGTCTGAGTTAGCGGCCGGTTGGCCACTGCGTTGATCCCGGCGGCCCGCAGAATCGCGAGCCCCGCAGCGCTGACCGCGTTGCGCGACAGGTCGAGCCGTTCGAGGTTCTTCGCGTCGGGGCAGGCGGCGAACAGCTTCGCCCCCTCGTCGGTGACGCACCCGTGGCGCAGGTCGAGCCACGTGAGCCGCTTCAGGATGCCGGAAGCAATGATCTCACGAACTCCGTCGTCGCCCATGTCAGAAAGTCGCAGTTGCAGGTGCGTGAGCTTCGTGAGGTGCGGCGAATTCACCAGCGCGCGGACCTGGGCGAGTGGAATAAACGATTGGGCTGTGCCCTCCCACCCCTCTTCGTGGTAGTGCGGGTGGAACTGAAGGTGCGTGAGGTTGGCAAACGCCGGGTTCTCGGCCAGCACATCGAGCGGGTACTCGTAGTAGCGATCCGGGCCGCGCGCCTCGCCGATGTGGTACGCGCGGAAGACGCGCAGGCGCGTCAGGTTGGGCGAAGCGAACACGGTGCGGAGCCTCACGCTGTTCGAGAGCAGATGGAACTCTTCGGCGCGCGGCATCGCGACGAGCAGGTGTTCGAGCCCGTCAAGGTGACTGGAACAGTCGCACCAGCCGTCTTCGGGCGGTTCGTCCTCGTCGGTGCCGGTGCGGAACACGCGCACGCTTTCGAGGCACGGTGAGCCGATCAACTCGAAGTAGCCCTCGTGCTGGCGCACGCCGGGCGGCGTCGGGATACGGGGCGCCGCCCCGTCACTCATATCGTAGCCGTGCTCGCTCTCACGAATGCGCAGCTCGCGAAGCAGCCGGGCCGCCGGCGACGCGGCAACGGCTTGCCCGAGCCCGACGGGCATACACTGCGCGTCGAGGGCGGCGAGGAACCCCCGCGCCCAGCGGTACTGAACTTCCGGGCGCTCAAGCTCGTCTTCTTCGCTTTCTTCGGTGGTGGGTTTGTTTTCGCGACCGAGCAAGTAGGGCGCGAGTTCCCCGAGCCACTCGCGCTCGTGTGCGGCGAGCAACTCGGCCTCGCGCACTTTGAGTTGGTCGCGCTCCTTTTTCGGCCGCGACTCGTCTTCGAGTGCGAGCTGAACCTTCATGAACTCCCCGAGCGGGGCGCCCTGTTCGGTGAGCCAGTCGGCGAACGCGCACCACCCGGTGAGGTCGTCGAGGTTGTCGCGCAGCGAGTTCTCGAATGCTTCGCGCATGAGCCGGTGCCTTTCGTTTAGCGATATCCCAGGGGGACACGTTCCAAGACCCCATCGCCGAACGCGTCGTAGAGCTGCAACCGGTCGAGGTGAACGTATCCGATGTGGCACCCGCACGTCGCGTTCGAGCAGGGGCGCTCCATTAGACACGCCGCGAAGTCGGGCGCGTAAATGTTCCCGATCACGTCTTTGATGAAGTGGCACCGGCGCACGTCGCCGGCGCCGTCGACGGAGATCACACGCGCGCCGGCCCGGCACGATTCGCCGCGGCTCGCGTGGTAGGTGTTGTTCATCGGGAACAGCGGATCGACGCGGGTCAGGTCCGCGATCATTTCCGGGGTGTAATAGTGCGTCAGCGGTTGGGGGGAAGCCAACCCACCCCCCGGCCCCCTCCCTTCAGGGAGGGGGAGTTCGGCGCCCGCGCCAGGCCCATCCGATTTGTGTCGCGATTCCGCAAACTCTTCTCTCCCCTTCCCTTCAGGGAGGGGGCCGGGGGGTAGGTTGCCTTTCTCCCTCCCTTCAGGGACTAAGGGCGTCGGCGCCCCGCGCTTGTAAGCGTTTACCCACAGGTACACCTCCGGCGGCAACTCGGCCCGCAGCGCGGTAACTTCGTCGAAGTGCTCTTTCAAACCGACCACGCCCACACTGAACCGCACGCCACGTTCGAGCAGCTCGCGGCACTTCGCCAGGAACCGCTCGCGCGTCGTTTCCGTTGGGTGGTACGTACACCACAGCGCGAGCTTTTCCTTGTTGCACTCCTCCACCCAGTCGAGCTTGCACGAGATGTTCGTCTGAATCGCGGCCTTGGTCACGTGCGGCAGGTGCGTGAGTTCCGCGAGCGCCGACTGATACCATTTGCGCGCCAGCGCTTCGCCCCACGGGGTGAAGAGCACACCGACGGCGTCCGCGGTGCGCGTGCGGACCCAGCCGACGAAGCGTTCCAGGCACGCGCGATCGTGGGCGAGTTCCGGCCCGGACTCCGTGCGCTTGGCGAACGGGCAATAGTCGCACGCATAGTTGCAACTCGACAGCGGCCCGCGATAGAGGATCGAGAGGTTCATTTCAGGTCGTACTCCGCCATGAGCGCGCGCACGCGATCGGAGAAGAACCACGGGCCGAGCGCGTCCGAGCGCTCCAGCCCGAGCGCGGTGGGTGCCCAGCGCGCGCCGTCGAACACCAGCAGACCGGACTCCGCGAACGCCGGCAACTCGGGGAAATCGGCGGCCGGGTCGGAGCCGAACCGTGCCCGGTAATCGGCAGCGCGGAGCCCGTCTGCGTTCAAAACGGACTGGAGCACGTACCGGCGCCGCTGCTCATCGCGGTCGAGCGCGAAGCCGTGCCGCGCGTGGGCGAAATCCGCGCGCGTGTAGGAGAGGTAGTCGGCAATGATGGCTTTCACGCTCTTGGGCTGCACGGCGTAATCGAGCGAGTAGTGCAACCCGCGGGTGTACGAGCGCGCCCCGCACCCGAGGCCGATCATCCCGTCTACCTGACAACAGTACGCCGGGCCGACGCGCGAAGGCCCGCGCCGGAACATCCGCATCGAAACCTGCTCGTAACCGACCGAAAGGAGGAGGGCGCGGGCTTCGCGGTAGCACGCGAGCCGGGTGTCGTCCCATTCCTTGTGCGACCGGCCCAGCCCCGTCAGCGGGCGGACGTAGAGCGGGTACAGGTACAGCTCTTCGGGCGCGTACTGGAGCGCGGCGCGGAGCGAGTAGAGCCACGTTCCGACCGTCTGCCCCGGCAGCCCGTAAATGAGGTCGAGGTTGAGGGTGCCGAAGTTCGCGCCCTTGAGCAGTGACAGCGCGCTGTCAACATCCGCGCGCGACTGCGGCCGACCGGAGTTGGCGGCTTCCGATTCGATGAACGACTGAACCCCGATGCTCACGCGCTCGACCCCGCGCGCCTTCAGGAGCGCGACCTTTTCGGGCGTGAGCGTGTCCGGAGAGGCTTCGATGCCCGTTGGGATCGCGTGCGGGTCCGCGCCCAGAACCTTTTGGGCGAGGTCGAACACGTGCCCCAGTTCGGCTTCGTTCAGGTACGTGGGCGTGCCCCCGCCGATGGCGAACCGGGCGAACGTGGCCCCGGGAAGCGCCTCGCGCACGGCCCCGGTTTGGCGGTCCAGGGCGTCGAGGTACAGGGTGACCAGATCACGCTTCGGGTTCGCGGTGGTGAACAGGTTGCAGAACCCGCACCGCATCGTGCAGAACGGAACATGAACGTAAAGGAAGAGGTTCCCTTGTGGCTCGCCGGCCCACACGTCGCGCAGCGCGCGCGGCGCGAACGGGCGGTACGCGGTCTTGTGCGGGTACGCGTACACGTACCCCTGGTACGCGCTCGCGGTAAGAATCGGGTGCTGTTCCGTCAGGGGCATTCCGTTTCCGTCCCCAAGAGGAATTCGGCATAGGGCACGTCCCACACGGTCGGGTGCGCGAGCCGGTGCCCGGCGTAGCCGTCTTCGCCGTATGCGGTGCCGTGGTCCGAGCACACCACCGCGAGCCACGGCCCCCGCGCCCGCAACCCGGCGAACAGCGGCCCCAGCGCCCCGTCCGCGTACTCCAGAGCCGCGGCGTGTGACTCGATGGTATCGTCAACCGCCCCTTCAAGGTAGGAGCGGTTCGGCTGGTGGAGGGCCGAAACGTTGATGAAGAGTAACGCGCGCCGCTCGCGTGGGAGGTCCGCGAGGCGCTGGAGGGCGAGGGCCACCTGGTTTTCCGTCGAACGCGGGTCGGTGACGCCGAGTTCCGGCGCCCAGTGGCTCTCGTCGAACAGGGAGGGGAGCACGGTGCCCAGCGGCGTGAGCTTGTTGAAGAACCCCACCCCGCCGATGCAGATCGTGTGATAGCCCCGCGCGCGGAACCCGGACACGATATCGGGCGCGTCGAACACGGCGGTCTCGTCGCTCGTCGTCTCGCTGCCCGGGAACCGCAGGGCGAAAAGTCGAGTGTGCCTGCCCGGGCGCGCCGGTGTGGGCAGAAACCCCGCGAAGAACGCCGCGTGCGCGGCGAACGTGAAGCTCCCCGGTGTGTGGCGCCGCTCCCAACCGCCGGGAGGCAACACCGCACTCAGGTTCGGCGTGCGCCCGCGCTCGTGGAGGTCCGCGGCCACGTCGTAGCGCAGCGTGTCGAGTGTGATGAAGAGGACATCGTGCGTGCCGACCATCCGGTTCGCGTTCACCATTTCCGCATGGTATCGTTGGCCGCCGGGGGGCGGCAGCACAGCAGGGGATTTTCTCTCGGGCGCCCCGTGCCCCGGTGCCTACTCTGTCCCCATGCACACAACGGACGTACTCATTGTCGGCGGTGGAATTGTTGGGCTCGGAACCGGGTTGGCCCTCGCGGGCCGCGCCACGGTTGCGGTGATCGAAGCCGAAGACCAGATCGCCCGGCACCAGACCGGACACAACAGCGGGGTGATTCACTCCGGGCTGTACTACAAACCGGGGTCCGCAAAAGCCCTCAACTGCGCCGCGGGGCGCGAGCTGATGTACCGGTTCTGCGCGGAGAACGACATCCCACACGATCGGTGCGGGAAGCTCGTTGTCGCGACCGACGAGAGCGAACTGCCCGCACTCGCGGAACTGGAGCGCCGCGGCGCCGCGAACGGGCTGGCGGGGATTCAGCGCCTCGGCCCCGACCAGATGCGCGAGGTCGAACCGCACGTGCGGGGCGTCGGCGCGCTCCGGGTGCCCGAAACCGGGATCGTGAATTACAAGCTCGTATCGGAGGTGTACGCGCGCAAGATCACGGCCGCCGGGGGGAGCGTGCGCACCGGTACGAAGTTCCTGGGCTGCAAGCGCGAGCCGGGCGCGGTCACCGCGGACACCACCGCCGGGCCGGTTCGGGCGAAACTGCTGGTCAACTGCGCCGGGCTGTACTCGGACCGCGTCGCGCGGCTGTGCGGGGTCGAACCGGGGGTGCGAATCGTGCCGTTCCGGGGCGAGTACTACGAACTGAAGCCGCGGGCCGAGCACCTGTGCCGGCACCTGATTTATCCGGTGCCCGATGCCCGGCTGCCGTTCCTGGGCGTTCACTTCACGCGCATGATTGGCGGCGGGGTGGAGTGCGGCCCCAATGCGGTTCTGGCGTTCAAACGGGAGGGCTACCGGCTCCGCGACGTGAGCGTTCGGGACTTGATGGAACTCGCGGGCGCGCCGGGGTTCTGGAAGATGGCGCGCCGGTTCTGGCGCGTCGGGCTGCACGAGATGTACCGTTCGCTGAGCCGGCGCGCGTTCTGGCACGCGCTGCAAAAGCTGATCCCCGAGGTGTCGTTCCACGATCTCGTTCCCGCCGGCGCCGGGGTGCGTGCGCAGGCGGTCGCACCGGATGGGAAGCTGGTGGACGACTTCTTCATCCGGCAGGCGGACCGGATGGTTCACGTGCTGAACGCGCCTTCGCCCGCCGCGACCGCGTCCATTGCGATCGGGCACAGCATCGCCGAAACGGTGCTGAAGGAGCTTCCGTAGTCGGGCCGATACCGTTGCGTCAGCGTGGCGGGTGCGGCCCGCCCGACGCAAAGGCACACGCCCCGTCGCGCCAGTCGGCTTCGATGCGGTTCCCTTCGGCCACCGGATGCGCCAGCAGCCACCGCGCGAGCGGGGCGACCACCTCGCGCTCGATCGCGCGCTGGAGCGGGCGCGCCCCGTACCGCGGGTCGAACCCCACACCCGCGAGCCGGTCCACCAGCGCCTCCGACCACCGCACCGACACGCCCGCGCGCGCCAGCCCATCGCGCTGCGCGAGGGCGTCGAGTTCGCGCCGCGTGATGGCCCGCACCGAGGCCGGGAGCAGCGGGCGGAACGTGACCACCGCGTCCATCCGGTTGAAGAACTCCGGCCGGAAGAACTTCATCGCCGCGTCCTGGTACATTGCGCCCGCGCGCTCGGTCTCGAACCCGACGGCCCGCGACTGGCCCGCGCCCAGGTTCGAGGTCATGATGATGATGGTGCTGCGGAAGTTGGTGACGCGGCCGTACTGGTCCGTGAGCCGGCCCTCGTCGAACACGCCCATCAGGGTGTCGAACACGTCCGGAGCGGCCTTCTCGATTTCGTCCAGGAGCAGCACGCTGAACGGCTGCTGGCGCACCCGCTTCACCAACTCGCCGGGCTCGCCGCGGGGCGGGCCGAGCAGCCGGTACACCGCATCGAACCCGCCGTACTCGCTCATGTCGAGCCGGATCAACCGGCGGTCCGGTGCGGAAGGCGGGGTTCGGAATTCGGAATGAAGAGAGGAACCGA
>DASWYH010000336.1:0-3464 GCA_036405095.1 Gemmata sp.
CGGCGGCTCAAGGAAGACGAACTGGTCGTGCTCCTGGAGCACCCGAGGCCGCTCCCCAGGACCGCGCACCCCGAGCGGCTCGTCGTCCGGCACCTCGACGAGCACGTCATCGTGGTCGAAAAGCCCGCGGGCGTGAACACAGTGCGCCACCCGGCGGAGCTGGAGTGGTCCGAGCAGCGCCGCGAACTCGACCCCACGCTCCAGGACCTCACGCAGTGGGCCATCGGGCACCAGCAGAGCCGCGACCCCCGCGACATCCCGCGGCTGCGCATCGTTCACCGGTTGGACAAGGAGACGAGCGGGCTGGTGGTGTTCGCGCGGTCCGCGCTGGCCGAGCGCGAACTCGGATCGCAGTTCCGCAAGCACACCGTGGTCCGGCGCTACCTCACGGTCGTCCCGGGGGTCATCAGCGGGCAGACCATCAAGTCGAACCTGGTGCCCGACCGAGGGGACGGGCGGCGCGGGAGCACGAAGCTCCCCGGCGTGGGCAAAGGGGCGACCACCCACATCACGCCCGAGGAGCGGTTGCCGGGTTACACGCTCCTCTCGTGCCGGCTCGAAACCGGGCGCACGCACCAGATCCGCATCCACCTGTCTGAGGCCGGGCACCCGGTGTGCGGCGATAAGGTGTACTGCAAGCGGGCGACCGGCGAGGTGTTCGACGACCGGAGCGGCGCCCCGCGGCTCGCGCTGCACGCAACCGAGTTGGGGTTCGAGCACCCGGCGACCGGCGGGCACCTCCACTGGACGATGCCATTCCCGCCCGATCTCGCGCGGTTCGTGGACCGGTTGCGGAGCGGCACGTGACAGCCGGCGCGTCACTTGGTCGCGTGGGCGATGGTCGCCAGGCAGATCAGCTCGGCGTCGGCCCGGTTGAGGAAGCTCTCGGGGGACTCCGCGCTCGTGAAGTGGTCCAGTTCCTCGCGCTCGGCGGTGCTAAGTTCCGGGGCGATGAACGTTAGCAGGTGCTCGAAGCGCCGCAGCAAGAACTCGCGGACCGGTGCCCCGAACGGCGCGACGCGATCGGCCACGATCGTCACCTTGCCGGCGGGGGCCAGCCCCGCAGCCCGGAACTGGGTTCGCAGGGCCCGCGCCTGGGCGAACTTCTCCCAGGAACCGTACTTCCGTTCACACGCCACGCGGGTCGCCTTCTGAACCACCAGTTCCAGATCGAGAGGCCACGGCAACAGGAGGTGGTGGTACTCGTCCGTCTCCAGCACCGCCACCCGCCCCCCGGGTTTCAGCACGCGGGCCAGCTCCCGGATCGCTCGATGGGGGGCGTCCAACGAGATCAGGCTTTGCGCGCACCACACCAGATCGAACGAGGCGTCACCGAACGGGAGCTGGTACGAGTCGGCGCTCACGAACTCCAGGTTCACCTGCGGCGCGGGGTCGGGTACTGATAGCCTCGCCCGCTCGAGGTACGCGTGGGAGAGGTCGGCCGCGACAAGCGCTCCGTTCGTCATGTGGCGCGCGAAGAGGCCCGTGTAGAACCCATCCCCACAAGGGCAGTCCAGCACCCGCACGCCTGGGTGAAGGTCGTACCGTCGGACGGCTTCTTCGAGTTCGGGAGTGAACGCCGTGTGGAACGCGCTCAGAGCGGAGTCGTACCGCGGGAGATGCAGGCGGGCCGGAGTTGCGGACATGGGAGACCCCAGGGTGGCACGGTCCCACCTGGCCGCACCTCGCCCTGGTTTCTGCACGCCCCGTGCCGCGTACCGGGGCGGTCACTTTGTGAGGCCGAATTTCTCGATCTTCCGGTCCAGTGTGGATCGCTCGATCCCGAGGATCGCCGCGGCCTTCGATTTGTTCCAGTCCGTGTGCTTCAGCGTTTCGAGGATGTGTCGCTTCTCGACGTCCTCGAGCGGTTCCGGTTTGTAGGCCGCCACGGCCCCCACCACCGGGCCGCCGATGTCGAGTTCCGAGAGCCAGATGTCCGCCGTGCCGAGCACCGGACCGCTCCCGAGTGCCACCGCGCGCTCGATCACGTTGCGCAGCTCGCGCACGTTCCCCGGCCACCGGTACGCCCGGAGCTTGTCCAGAGCCTCGGGGCTGAACCCCTTGAACTTCCGCCCGGTTTCGCGGGCGAACTTCTTCAGGAAGTGGTCCGCGAGGAGGGGCACGTCGTCGAGCCGGTCGCGCAGCGGCGGCACGTCGAGTTGCACCACCTGGAGCCGGTAGAACAGGTCCCGGCGGAACGTCCCGGCCCGGACCGCCTCTTCGAGCGGCCGGTTGGTCGCCGCGACCACCCGCACGTCCGCCTTGATGGCGCTGGTGCCGCCCACGCGCTCGAACGGGTGCCCCTCCAGGACCCGCAGGAACTTGGCCTGTGTGGTCAGCGCCATTTCGCCGATCTCGTCGAGGAAGATGGTGCCCCCGTCCGCGGCCTCGAACTTCCCGACCAGTCGCTCCGTCGCCCCGGTGAACGCCCCCTTCTCGTGCCCGAACAGCTCGCTCTCCAACAGGGTTTCGGTCAGCGCGGCACAGTTCAAGCAGATGAACGCGGCGTCCCGCCGGGGGCTGTTCAGGTGGATCGCTCTGGCGACCAGCTCCTTTCCGGACCCGCTCTCGCCCCGGACCAGGACGGTGGCCCGCGTTTCGGCCACGCGGGCGATCTGGGTTTCGATCTTCTGGAGCGCGTCGCTCCCGCCGACGATCTCGCTCTCGATCTTGAGCTGCGACCGCAGGCTCCGGTTCTCGGCCGACAGGTGCGCCTGGCGCCCGAACCGGTGCCACACGGTCCCGAGTTGCCGCGCGAGCGCGAGGGTGAACTCCAGATCGTCCGCGTTCAGCGGCGCGTGCCCCGAGGTGCGGTACAGGTGCAGGAGCCCCAGCACCTTGTCGTCGAACATCACCGGCGCGCAGATCAGGCTCGCGACCTTCAACTCCGCGAGGCTGTCGCGGTCCTTCAACATCCGGTTCGTGGCAATGTTTTCGGCCAGTATTGCCTCCTTGGCGGATAGCACCTCGCTGCTGACGAACTGTGAGACCTTGTGGTACGTCACCGGGCCGCCGCCGCGGACGCGGTGCGTGACCAGTTCCAGCTCGCGGACGTCTTTGAGCGCGAGGACCGCGACCACCTCGGCCGGGGTGGCGCGGAAGATGGCGTCCGCGGCGAGCGCACACAGTTCCAGCTTGTCCGGGGCCGCGGCCATGTCCAGCGCGAGCCGGTACAGCACCGCGACCGCTTGCTGGGGCTGAACCCGTGCGTCCTGTTTGATCGTCTCCGAGTCGGTCGCGGGGGCCGGCGGCTGTTGTTGGTAGCGGGTCTGCCCGAGCCGCTTCCGGATCTCCAGGCCGTCGGTCTGGTCCGCGGGCCGCGGGGCCAGTTTCGGCACGTCGGGCAGTTGCGCCATCTCGTCCACGAACACGAACCGGGTGCGGCCGAGGCGCACCTCGTCGAGCGGTCGGAGGGGGCGGTCCGTGCGGAGCGACTCGCCGTTCAAGTGGGTGCCGTTGAGGCT
>DASWYH010000337.1:0-4625 GCA_036405095.1 Gemmata sp.
CGAGCCTGGAAATAGCCGGCGAGATGCTGACGACCGGTGACCCGATGCCGATGCACCGCGCGAAGCAACATCACCAGTTCGTTTCCGACGTGCTGGAGTCGGCCGATTTCGTTGCGAACGCGGTCGGATGGTTCGTGCGGAACTACGACACGCGCGAGCACCTGGAGAGCGCGCCCGGCGGCCTTCAGAACGTCCGGCGGCGCCTGAAGGCCGCCGTCATTACCCCGAACGAAGACACACGAATGCCGGCCGTTCCGGACCAGCCGGGCGCGGCCCGTGAGGCGGTTCGGGTCGTGCTGGAAGGAACGCGGCTTCCGCTTACCGAAGGCATTCAGCTCGAAACCGAAGCGTTCATGCGGCTCGCCGGCTCGGACGAGTCGAAGCGGCTGATCGCCGAGTTCTTCAACCGCAGGGGAACCCGGGGGTGACCCTAGGGCACTGCGACTGAAAAACTCGGCGATCAAAGGCACATTCGCGTGACCGGCATCGGTTTCGGCCCCAACGGGGTCGCGGGAAATAGCCTGGGGTGAAAACCCCGGGCGCTCCGGCAGATCAGAACCAGCCGAAGAACAGCCGGCGCACGTCGAGGGTGATGACGAACACCATCAGCGACAGGATCAGGAACAGCCCGGCGTACATCGCCACGGCAAAGAGCCGCTCCGGCACCGGCCGGCCCAGGATCTTCTCCAGCAGCAGGAACACCATGTGCCCGCCGTCCAGCACCGGGATCGGCAGGAAGTTCACCACCGCCAAGTTCACCGAGATCATCCCGAGGAACAGCAGGAACTGCCAGAAGTCCTCGCCCGCGAACCGGTAGGACACGGTCGCGATCGTCAGCGGGCCGCTCATCGTCTTCACGCTCACCCGCCCGAACGCCATCGCGTACAGGTTCATGTACACGACCTTGATGAACCGCCCGGTCCGCCGCGCGCCCAGGCCGATCGCGTCGCCCACGTCCGTGGCCTTCTGAATCTGCGTTTCCGTCTGGAAGATCAGGCCGCGCTCGTCCGTCGGGAACGCCACGTTCGGCACGCCCTTCAGGGTGACCTCTTTCACCTCGTCGCCGCGCCTCACCTTCAGGTCCAGTTCCGGCGGGCCGCTCTGGAACGCCGCGTCCGCGGACGCCCACTGGTACGGCTTGATGTCGTCCTTCCACTCGCCCGCCTTCAGGTTCCCGGCGGCATCCAGGGATTTGAAGCGCACCGCAATGATGAGGTCGTTGGGCTGCAACCCGGCCGCCGCCGCCGGGCCGCCGGGGGCCACGTCGTCGATCGCGCAGTCCACCCAGTACGCGAGCCCCAGCCCGCTGATCGGGAGCGGGCTGTTCGGCAGCGAGCAGCTCTCGCGGTCGAACCGGTACGACGGGTCGAAGTCCACGCGGATGCGCTTCGACACCTCCCCGTGGTTCGCCTCGCGCGACACCACGAGGTCCACCCAGAGCGGCCCCGCTTTGCCCCCGGCCCACTGGTTCAGTTGGTGGGGCAGGAGGAGCGGGTCGAGCGGCTCCCGGATCACGTTCTTGCGGACCCCGAACAGCGGCAGGGTGAGGTCGAAGTCGAACTCCCCGGGCAACCGGAAGTCGGTTATGGGGCCGTTCACGTAACACACCCGCTCGCCCTTCGCGTTGGGCGGGAGCAGCACCGCCTTGATGCGGTCGCCGCGGGTCGGGTTGGGACCCTCGTTGTGCGCCACCACCCCGGCGGCTTTGGCGCTCCCGCCTTCCCGGAGGGCCACGATCTCGTTCATGCGCATGCGCATCCCGAGGTCGTGCCGGTACGCGGGCTTGACCGCGATCGGAACCGGTTTCCGATCCCCTTCTGCTCGCACGACATGGAGCGTCACGGCCTGACCCGCGAGCAGCACCATCCGGCGGTGGTACTCGGTGTACGTTTCAACCGGGGTCACGTTTGCGGGGGCCGCGGGGTCGGTCATGGCGACGATCTTGTCGCCCGCCTGGAACTTGGGCTCGGCCGCGGCGGCGGGCGTCCCGGGCACCACCGGGTTGAAGTTCGATCGCTTGGCGATTGTCAGCAGCTTGAGTTGCGAGGGCGGCGAGATGCCCAGTTGCGGGAACCGCTGGCCCTCGTCGCGCAGCGGCGACACGAACTTGGGCGTGTTGGGCTCCCACTCCTGCCCGTTCCGCTCCCACGTGATGGGCACCTGCTCGTCCTTGTGCGTGCCCATGACGATGGGGCGGATGTCGTCGAAGTACGGGCTGCTGCGGTCGTCGATCCGGGTGATGTGGTCCCCGGTGCGCATCCCGGCGCGCCACGCGGCGCTGCCGCTCTCCACGTTGCCCACGGTCGCCGGCTTCTCCTGCACCCCGTGCAGGTACGCCGCGACGAAGCACGCCATCCCGAGGGCGATGTTCATCACCACGCCCGCGGAGATGATGAGCATGCGCTGGCCCACGGTCTTCTTGCGGAAGCTGCGCGGGTCGTCCTCGGCCTCCTCGCTGTCGCCGCCGTCGCCCTCGCCGACCATCTGAACGAACCCGCCGAGCGGGATGATGCCGATCTTGTACGTGGTCTCGCCGAACTTGTACTGGCAGAACGGGACCGCCGGGCCGAACCCGATGCTGAACATGTTGACGTGAACGTCGCACCACTTCGCCGCGAGGAAGTGCCCGAGTTCGTGGATGAAGATGATGAACCCCAGCCCGAGCACCACTTTCAGGGTGTCGGTCGGGTCGAGGTACACGCACACGAGCGCGACCACGACGGCGGTGGTGATGAGCGAGAACGCGTTCTCGCGCACCCACACTTTGAGCGCAGACACCTCCCCGCCGTGGTCCGGCGCGCCCCCGCTCGGGGTGCCGTTCAGAGGGCCCGGGGGCGGGCTCACGTGGTCGGGGCTACCGGCGTTCAGGTTCGGGTCCAACGGGCCACCTCCTGCCGCGCCCACCTGTCGAGCGCGAGGAGCCGCTCCAGCGTGGGCCGGGTGTCGTAGTCGTGCGAAGAGAGTACCGCCCGGCAGCACCGGGCGATGTCGAGAAACGCCAGGTCGCCGTCCAGGAACCGCCCGACGGCGGCCTCGTTGGCCGCGTTGAGCACGGCCCCACACGTGCCGCCCCGCCGGACCACTTCGAACCCCAGCTCCAGGGCCTCGAAGGTCTCGCGGTCGGGTTGCTCGAACCGGAGCGCCGAGAGCGCCCGCCAGTCGAGCCGCTTGGTGGGGCCGCTGACCCGCTCCGGGTGCAGCAGGGCGAGCTGGATCGGCAGCCGCATGTCGGGCGGCGAGAGCTGCGCGAGCACCGAACCGTCCCGGAACTCGACGAACGAGTGGACGATCGACTCGGGGTGGACGATCACGTCGATCTGGTCGGCGCCGAGCCCGAACAGCCACCGGGCCTCGATCACCTCCAGCGCCTTGTTCATCAGCGTGGCGGAGTCGATGGTGATTTTCGGCCCCATCTGCCAGGTGGGGTGCTTCAGCGCCTGCTCGCGCGTGACGTGTTCCAGGTCGCCGGCCCGCTTGCCGCGAAACGGCCCGCCGCTCGCGGTGAGGACGACTCGCTCCACGTCGCCCGCGGTGTGCCCGGTGAGCGCCTGGAAGATCGCCGAGTGCTCGCTATCGACCGGCAGCAACTGCGCGCCCCGCCGGGCCGCGAGTTCGGTCACCAGCGGCCCGGCGACGACGAGCGTCTCTTTGTTCGCGAGCGCGACCGTCTTGCCGGCGTCGAGCGCGGCCCAGGTGCCCGCGAGCCCGGCGGCGCCGACCACCGCGGACACCACCACGTCCGTGTCCGCGTCGGTCACCAGCCGATTCACGCCCTCTTCGCCGCAGAGCAGCTCGGTTTCCTTCGGAAAAAGCGTGCGGTCCGCGTGTTTATAAGCGGAGGGGTCGCACAGCACCGCGAACCGCGGTTTGAACGCGCGGCACTGCTCCGCGAGTTGCTCCCACTTCGAGTGGGCGACGAGGCCGGCGACCGCCAGCCGCTCGGGGAGGTGCCGGACCACGTCGAGGGTGCTAGTGCCGATGCTCCCGGTGGACCCGAGCACGGCGACCCGGCGCGTGCGATCGGGGCTCGGAGTGGGGAACGGCATCACGGCGCACCGGGGGACCGCGGGCGGCGCCCGCAAGTGATACCGGGCATTGTACGACCGGCCCGAAGTCCGCAGCAAGGTGGCCTCGGTTGCGGCACGGGGTTGCGGGTACGGGCCGCGCATTTCGAGCCCCGGCGGCGCGGCGCCCCGGTACTGGTGGGCCCTCATCGGAGCCGCACCGGTGCGGAAGCAATAATCGGTCCGGTCGCGCCGACTTGCACGAAAAACAGCTTGGGTACGGCGTTATTCAGATGAGCAAAGTGGGGCGGCACGAAGCGGCCTGCGGGCGCCCAACCGCTACGGGAGCGTTCCGCTTCGAAGTTGATGGGACGGCTCTTCGGGTACGCAAATGTTTTCGCCCCGCGCCGCGCGCCGGTTTCACTACGAGAGCCAGATTCGCCCAAAAAAGGGACGCACCAATAAAGGAGCGCTTCGGTGAACGCCACCAACAATAAAGGGAATATCGTTGCGGTTGTGCCGGTGCCCCGACCGGTGCCGCGCCCGAGCAAGAAGGGGAACGCTCCGGGCCTCCTGAGTGGCGACGAGGGCCAGAGCGGCTTCCAACTCGGCACCGCGGCG
>DASWYH010000338.1:0-6641 GCA_036405095.1 Gemmata sp.
ACCGGGCCACCCGCGGCCCGTGCGGCTTCGGCGCGGTGGTGAGGGTCGCGCCGCTCTCGCGGGTGGGCTTCACGTCCGCCGGGTCCGCGACGAGCTGCGCGCCGGGCAGCACCCGGGTGACCTCGCGGGGGTCCACGCGCGTGAGGTCCGATTCGGTGGGCGCCCCGGGCACGAGTTCCGGCACGTTCACCGCGAACACGTGGTCCCGGGCCGTGTCCAGTCCCATCCGGTACAGGCCGCTCAGGGCGGTGCCGGCGAACCGGGCGACGCCCGCTTCGTCCTGCATCACGAGCGGGACCGTCGCTTCCAGCCCGTTCGGGCCGCTCAGCCCGGCGGTGAGCCCGGCGGCACCGGCCGGGAAGAACTCCTCCAGCGCGTCGCCGACGTGGGCCGTGTGCCGGTCCGGGTTGGCGACGGAGTACCGCAGGAACTCGTGCCAGAACACGAGGAACGTCTGCATCGTGGGCCAGTCGGTCCAGTCGCGGTTGAAGGTGCTGGTGAACACGAACACGCGGCCCCGGGGCCTCTGCCACTCGACCAGCGCGGCGTCGGGCTTCGCGGTCGAGGTGGCCGCCGGGACCGCCCCGGCCCCGGCGCGCGAGAAGGTCAGGAGCCGGTGCGCGCGCCCGTCGGCCGGGGTGTCGATCCTCACGTACCCGCGGAACGGCTCGTTGATGAGTTCGGCCCGGAGCTCCGGCGCCCCGAACATGAGGAGCGGGGGGCGGCGGTACGCATCGTCCTCGGCCGCGAGCCGGAACCCGGGGTCGTCGGGGCCGCTGCTCAGGACGGCCTCGCCGAGCGGCCCGGGGAGCACGCCGGCCCCCTCGCGGTAGAGGACCGCGTTGTACCGGTCGCGGCTGCCGGCCGCGTTCGGCCCGAGGCCGATCACGACCGTGCCCCCGCGCCGGAGCACGGCTTCGAGCTTGGCGGCCATGTCGGGCGTGGGGTTCGGCACGTCGCAGAGGAACACGCAATCGGCCCCGGCGAGGTCGCAGACGGCCGGATCGAGGAACTCGGTCGGTGTGACGATCTTGGGGCGGTTCGGGGTGTCGGTGTACTTGGCCCTGGGCGGGAACAGCGCGAAGTCGAGCAGCGTGGCGGCCCGGCGCTTGGGGTCCGGGTCCGCCCGCCCGTCCACCAGGAACGCGCGGATCCCGTCCCGCACCTCGACGGCGAGGGCGCGGGTGTCGTCGGCCGCGAGGTCGTCGGGGGCCACGATGCGGGCCTTCACCACGTGGACCCCGGGCTCGCGGAACCGGTGCTGCTGATCGAGGTCGAAGCGGACGCTCTGGCGCCCGCCCGGGATGATGGGGTCCACCTCTTTTTGCGCGACGGAACTGAGGGCGGAGCCCCCGGAGGGGCGCCCGACGAGCAGCTCGACGCGCACCCCCTTGCGCTCGCCGCGCCCGAGGTTGGCGACCGCGACCGTGACCGACACCGGGTGGTCGATGAGGGGCATCGGGTCGGCGAGCGCGAGGTCGGCGAGCGCGAGGTTCTCGGCGTCGCGCCCGGCGGCGTCCACGACCGCGACATCGGCGCGGGAGCCGATGCGCTGCCACAACTCGGCGGTGCCGTTCTCGGCGCGGGGCACGGCGTTCGCCCAGGACGCCTTCTGGAGGTCGGTGAAGAACGTGAGCTGGCGCCGCGGGTACGCGCGCGGGGAGCGGGTGAGGATGTCGGCGATCGTGGCCAGTGCGGCGGCGTGGTCGCCGGGGCCGTGGGTGGGCGCCGCCTTCTTCAGCTCGGCGATCACCTTCTCGCGGTCGTTTGCCGGACCGGGCACGATCGGCTGGACGGGGTTGGCGAGGACGAGGACGGTGAACCCGTCGCCGTCCCGCCCGTCCCGGATCAGCTGTTCGGCCTGGCCGACCGCGCGCTGGAACCGGGTCTGGTCGCCGTCGGCCCGGGCAGCCATGCTGAGGGAGGCGTCGAGCACGATGACGTGGTGCGTGCGGGGCACGTTGGCGACGGTTTCGGAGGCGCCCGGTTTGATCCGCTGCCACAGCTGTTCGGCGGTCCGGGTGGTGGCCAGCATGGCGCCCAGGAGGAACAGGAGCGCGAGGACGCGGAGCGCGAGCAGGAGCCACTGGTCGATGCGGCGCTTGTGGCGGCGCTCGGCGACGAGGAGGAACCGGATCGCGGCCCAGGGCACCACCTGATACCGTTTGCGGTACAGGAGGTGGATGAGGAGCGGCCCGGCGACGGCGGCCGTACCGGCTGCGACCCAGGGCCCGAACGTGAGGAGCAGGGTGTACATGAGGGGGCGCCGGGGTGCCGCTGCGCGGTATAACGAATCGAGCGAACGAGAAGGCGCGAACCAGCGGAGAGGGCCGGTGTCTAGTAGGTTAAGTATGACGCAGGGGGATTCGGGTGGCAACAGGGAGAAGGTCACGACGGTTGGTATTGACTCTCCCGTATCCGCCGATAACATACCCTCACGATTGAGCAACGGGCTGTAGCTCAGCTTGGCTAGAGCGCTTGGTTCGGGACCAAGAGGTCGTAGGTTCAAATCCTATCAGCCCGACTCGCAACCCCTGGTTTTACCAGGGGTTGCGTCATTTTAAGACGTCACTTCAAATGACGCAAAGTCCCGTCACTTACGGGAGGTCGTTTCTTCCCCAACTCGCCTAACGAACGCAGAGGAGCCGATGTAATCTCGGAAGTTCGCTCCCGAGGTGCCATCATGCCCAACCCGCCGAAGCTGTACACCGTCGGTTCCGAAACCCGGACCCTACAGGAATGGTCCGAGCGTCACGGCGTGCCGGTCACAACGATCAACTCCCGGCTCAAGCTCGGGTGGAGTGTGGCCGACGCGGTTAGCGTGAAACCCGATCGGCGGTTCCGCCCGACCTCGAAGCCCACATCCGGAGCGGTCCGTCCCTGCCCCAGAATGAAAGAGCACAAGAGCACCGGGCGGGCTCACTGCGAATGGCAGTTCGCGAACCAACGTCACGTCCGGTACTTCGGCAAATGGGGCAGCGCAGAGGCGCAAGAAGCCTACAAGCGGTTTCAGTTGGAGTGGGCCACCCGGCTCGTGAAGAACTCCCCCGTCCCGCTCGGCGAAACGCTCCTCGTTGCCGAGCTGGTTGAGCAGTGGTTGGCCTACTGCGAAAACGGCGACGATGGAGAAGGCGGATACCAGAAGCACGGCAAGCTCACCTCCGAAATTCACTCCCAGCGGGCCGCAATGAACTACTTGCTTGCGGCCCACGGCTCGACATCCGTTGACGAGTTCGGCCCCGAGCAGCTCCGGGCCGTCCGCAAAGCGATGATCGACGCGCGCCCCTTGCGCAACGGCAAGCCGTCCCCGCACGGTCTTTCGCGCAACACGATCAACGGCTACCAAACGCGCCTCGTGCAGATGTTCGGTTGGGGTGTGGGGCGGAAATTGGTTCCCGCTACCGTCTGGCACGAGTTGAAGGCGGTCGGGAGGCTACAGAAGGGCAAGACGGTTGCCCGCGACCCGGCGAAGAAAAAAGCGGTCCCGTGGGTCGATGTCGAAGCCACCCTTCCCCACTTGCACACCGACCCCGATTGTCGGGCCGTTCTGGAATCGCTTGTGCGGCTCCACTGGCTCGTTGGTGGCCGACCCGAAGACCTCGTGAGCCTGCGCCCCGGCGACCTGGACCGCACCGGCGACGTGTGGAGCTACTCGCCGGAAACGCACAAAAACGAGCATCGCGAACAGGAACTCACGTACTGGATCGGCCCGAAGGCGCAAGCGATCCTCGCGCCCCTGCTCGCCGGGAAGGCGGATACCGACTTCGTGTTCTGTTACCCGGGGGCGGCGGGTGGCCAACCAACGCCGATCCGCCGAGCGGTCTACGGCAACCGGGTGAAGGCCGCATGCAAAAAGGCGAAGGTGAAGCCCTGGACACCTCACCAACTTCGACACTCACGCGCTACCGAAGTCATGCGCATTTACGAGAGCAACGCGGCGGCGGCGGCGGTTATTGGAGATTCTGAGGAGGTAGCCAGAACCGTTTACGTCGATCCCCTCGACGCGGTCAGGAAACGGATTGCCCGCGAAACGGGGTGACAGGCTTCACGTCGGCAACTTCCCTTGCTGGCGCGCTTTCTCGGTCACGAAGTTAACGAACGCGGAACACGTCACGAGCATGAACAAGGCGTCAACCTGTTCGGGGTGTTCGTGATCCTTCAAACCGTGGCGGATGCCGTGCGTGTCGCTAGTGTCCTTATAGAGCAATTTAATCCCATCTCGGATGTGGTCGTTTAAGTCAAGTTCCTTCGTCACCTTGTCAAGCGCCGGCCCCAGTGTGGCCGATGGCATCCCAGCGACGAACTTGCACAAGCTTTCGACAGCGGAAATGGACTCCTTAATCGAGTTCCGGAAGTCAGGCGCAGTGCGGTCAGCTAACAAGTTCAGCGCCTGCTGAATGTGAATGGAAACTGGCGCAAGTGCAGTCGTCGCGGGTTGACACGCACTCTGGATCGCTTGCATCTCTTCAGGATTGGTAATTGGAGCAAATTGCTTGTTAACAATCCGATACGCTGAATTCTCGCTTGTAAGCCTGTAGTTGATAAAGTCAATTGTCGATTTAATATGCTCTTCTTCCTGGTTTGGCATTTGGATAACAAACTGAATAAAGTCATATATATAATGCCATTTTGTCGAGTTATCAAAGAAGAAGCTGCGACAACAACCTATCAATATTCTTGCATAATCTCCCGATGTCGGCATAGATGTTGATTCGCGTCGCACGTGAGTTTCAAAAATATCGTAACTCTTTTTAAAAAAATCGCCCCATATAAAGCAGCAATAAAAACGAGCATCTCTTGAATTATAAATAACATTATTTATATTGTCTCCACATATATATTCCAAAGTAAATTTTTCAAATCTTCATCGATTGAATTTATCTGAATTGATTTTGGCGTATCAAGGCCCATGCGTTGTGAAAAGCTCTGGCTCATGGAATTGCCCTCCCGTTGCCGATTGTCTGAGTTCACCGCTGTTAAACAGGGCACATTTTAGCCTCTGACCTGCGGACAAACAAGTTCGGATGGGTGCGAGGTCCAGGGAAAGGTTTCCCCTGACGGTCAAGAATCTCGCTCACCTGATCCCTTCGAGGTGAACGATGCCGAACCCCACTCACGCTCCCGCCGCGCCACTCTACACCCGCAACGCGCGCGGGTTGCCCGTCGATGTCCACACGCGCGGCGGGAAGCCGGTCATCACCGGTTACGCCGCGGTGTTCTACAACCCGAGCGACCCGGGCACCGAATACCGCATGTATGCGGACATGGTCGAACGGATCATGCCCGGGGCGTTCGACAAGGCCATTCGAGAGGGCGACATCCGCGCCCTGTTCAACCACCGCGACGATAACATTCTCGGCCGCGTTCGCGCGGGCACGTTGCGCGTGTGGACCGATCAGCGCGGACTGAAGTACGAAATCGACCCGCCGGACACGACCGCGGGCCGGGACGTTGTCGAGTCGATCCGGCGCGGCGACGTGACCGGCAGTTCGTTCATGTTCAAGCCCGTGGCCAACACGTATCGCGAGGTCGAAGGGCTGTACATCGTGGAGCGCAACGAAGTCGAGCTGTTCGACGTGGGGCCGGTCACCTTCCCCGCGTACACCGCGACCGACACGGGCGTTCGGGCCGAAGTCGCGGAGTGGATCAAGTCCCGCTCGGGCACCACTCCCGACGCCGTGAAAGCCCGTGCGCGGGCCGTCCAAGTTGCGTTAGCCATGTCCAACTGACAATCCCGCGAAGATGTCCCCTTCCCTCAACCCAGGTGAGCACATGAGCAAGAAACCCGCGCCCGTGGTCGAACCGCCGAAGGGATTCGAGATTCCGAACCCTTCGAACCACCCGGCCGTCGTGGCCGTGTTTGGTCGGCTCGAAAAACTCGACGCCAAGTTGGTCTCCGTCTGCCACGAGCGCGCCCAGGTCGAACAGAAGGTTGGGGCGAAGCCGGGTGAATCCGATGATGCCCTCGAAGCGCGTCTGTTGGCCCGCGGGCTCCCCACGGACGATTTGACCAAGCTCCGCGAGCTGCGGCGGGTCGAACGGGTGACCGCCCAGGCCGTGGGGCTGGTGGGCGAAGATCTGATCAAGGCCCGCGAGGTCGCGACCCGCGAATACACCGCCGCGGTTCGCGAGGAAGTGTTCCTCCCCGGTGTGCGGGCCGCGGTCAATGACTGGCTCGACGCGGCGAAGCGGATCGAAGCGTTCCGGCTCGTGGTGGCCGACATTCAGGGCCGCAGGGTCGGGGCGAACACGTTCAGCCCGTTCAACGGCCGCGTGCCCGTGTCGCTCGCCGATCGGGACGCATTCGCGGAGTTCGCACGGGAGCTGATCCGCGACGGGTTCACCAATGCGGCGACGATCAACGCCGCGTTCCCGAACCTCGTCTGAAGTCGGCCACCACACCACACGCGACGGGCCGGGAATGCTTCCAGAGCGCTCCCGGCCCGTCGCGTTTTCCGTTGGGACGATGACCAATCTTGTAAGTGCGGAGACGCACCGGGCGCCCAGCCGTCACGGTGCTACTCACCTCGCTTCGCAGGTCGTGAGCGGTGGGCGACAGGCATACCGCGCACCGCTCACGACCAATGTTCCGTCCGTTGTTCGGGAGGGCCGGCGCCCAGCCGCCGGGAACCTTCGACACA
>DASWYH010000339.1:0-3201 GCA_036405095.1 Gemmata sp.
ATCACGCCGCGGCGCGCGAGCTTCTCGTCTTCGTAGTCGGTACACAGGCTGCCGTTGATCCAGATCCTCACCCGCCCGCCGACGGCTTCCACCACGTACTCGTTCCAGTCGTCGGGCTTCACGTACTTCTCGCCGCCCTCCTTCGCGAGCAGCCCGCGCCCGCTCTCCTCGTAGAGTTTGCCCCACCACCCGGCGCCGATGTCGGCCTGCGGCCCGCGCATCTCGCCGTCCGCGAGCGGCGCGCTGCGGAACTGGATACCGCTGTTCTCCTTGTTCGGGGCGAGCTTCACCTTGAGCGAGAGCTTGAAGTTCTCGACCGCCGCGTGCGACTTCAGGAACGTGTTCTTCTTGAGGCCGGTCGTCGATTTGCCCACGATCTCGCCGTTCTGCACGCTCCACAAACCCGCGTCGCCGTCCCAGTTACTGAGATCCTTACCGTTGAAGAACTCCTTTGCGTTATCGGCGTTTGCCAGTAACGGCACCTGCGAAGTGGTTTGCAAGTAAGCGATCAGCGACCGGAACTCGTGTTCGCCCGTTTGCTTCAGGATATCGTCGGGCATCATTGACAACTCCGACGGCTTACGGCTCGCCACGTCCGCCACGGGAATACTCAGCGTTTCGCGGTCGGTGACGACGGTGAGGAGCCCGTTTGCTTCGCCCTTCACGATCCCGGTGACGACGCGATCGTCCGCGAGTACGAGGCGTGTTGCCGCGTACTCCTTCGGAATGACGGCGCTCGGGTCGAGGATGTTTTCGAGCAGGTAATCGATGTTGCTGCGGTTCGCGCCGGTGATCTCGGGGCCGACCTTGCCGCCGACCCCGTACAGCGTGTGGCACTGCTGGCACGTTTTCGCGAACACGGTGCGGCCCAGGTTCACGTCCCCGGCGGGCATTGCGGCCTTCGTGAGTTTGATCTTCCATTCGGCGATCAGCTTCTTGCGCTCCGCCGGGGATTCGCGGACGACGCCCCAGAAGTCGGCGATTTGCTTGTTGAGTGCGGCGTCTTCGTACCCGCGGAGCTGGCGCACGATCTCGGCCGGCACATCCGCCGCCGGGAGCTTCTTCGCAGCGATGGCGGACATGAGTTCCTTCGCGAACTTGGGCCGGGCGGCGAGCGTCGCCACCGCGTCGCGCTTCTCGCTCAGTGTGAACGCCGCATAGTTGCTGAGGATTGCGGCGGGGGTTTTCGCGTCGTCGAATACCGCGAGCGAGCGCAGGGCCGCGCCGCGCAGCTCCTTGTCCGCGAGCGCGGCTTGCAACAGCGGCACGGTGTCGGCGTCCTTGGCATCGACGAGCGCCGTGAGGGCCGCGAGTCGGGCCGCGGAATCGGCCTTGGTATCTGCGAGCACCTTGCGGAGCGTGGTGAGCGCGCCCTTATCGCCGAACACCGCCGCGAGGCCCAGCGCCTGCTGCCGGACGGCCCCGTCGGGCGATTTCATCAGCGCCTCGAACGCCGCGCTCCAGTCCTTCGGCATCGGGAGCGCGCGCTTGCCCCGCGCGCCTTCCTGAAGACCACGGAAATACGCGACCCGCTCCGCGTCGGTCTTCGCGCCCGCGAGCGATTTCGTGAGAAGGCCGAGCGCTTCAGGGGTGCCGAGCGCGCCGACCCGCCGGGCCGCGCTCTGGGCGACGAACGGAATTTTGCCCTCGAACGCGAGCTTCAGCGCCTTCGCGGGGTCTTCGGCGCACAGCGGTTCGAGCGCGTACCAGTACAGGTAGGGTAGGTTGTGGTCGGCCGCGTCTTCGGCGTGGGCGAGCAGCGCGGCGAGCACGGGCCGCCGGCTCTCGGTTGGGAGGGCGGCCAGCGCCGACGCGATCTCGCGCCGGACGACCGCCGACCCGTCCTTGGCGGCGAGTTCGGCCAACTGCGGCGCCAGTGCGGTCGGCTTCCAGCCGGTGTCCGCCGCCGCGCGGATCGCCCACGCCCGCACGGCCGGGCTGGGGTCCGCGAGCCACTTCTTGACCCGGTCGCCGGTGATCTGGCCGTGCGCGAGGAACAGCCACAGCCCGCGGAGCCGGACCGCCGCGTCGGCGTGCTTGAACGCCAGCTCATCCGCCCGCGGTAGCCCGTTCGCGGTGAAGAAGTCGAGACTGCCTTTCGCGAACCGCTCTTGCAGGAGGCGGCGCGCGGTGTTCGCGTACCACACGTTCGGGTGCGTCTGGTACTCGATCAGCTCGCGCGTCGTCGCCTTCGACAGATCAAGTCCCTTGACCGGCTTCGAGTCCTTGTAGCTGATCTTGTAGATGCGGCCGTTCGTGCGGTCCCACTTCTCGGGTTGTGTGAGGTGGCAAATCTGCTGGTCGTACCAGTCTAGCAGGTACACGTTGCCGTCCGGCCCGGACTTGAGCGCGAGCGGGATCGCCCACTTGTCGTTCGTCAGCAGGAAGTCCGGGTTGCGGTCAGCCACGTACCCGCTGCCCTTCGGCGTGATGACGTCCACGTTGAGCCGGTGCCCGTGCAGGTTGCCCATGAACAGCTTGCCGTTGTACTCCTTCGGCCACGCGCCGCCCTGGTAGCACAGCAGACCCGCGTGCGCGTGCCCGCCGCCGACGCTATCCGAGCGCCCGTTCCCCGAGTGCGGGGTCGGGCCGGCGTAGTGGCGGTGAACCGCGATCGTCCCGATTTCGCCGTAGGTGTACGGGTTGAAGTCGGTCCCCGCCTGGCGCTGGTAGCGCGCCCCCTGGATGATGTGCCACATGTGCGGAATCACACACGCTTCAATGAAGAAGTCGCCGTTCGCGTTGTAATCCAGGCCCCACGGGTTCGATGTCCCGCGGGCGAACACCTCGAACACGTGTCGCGTCGGGTGATAGCGCCAGATGCCGGCGTTGATCCGCTGCCGTTCGGCGTCCGGGGCGCCCGGCTTGCCGACGTTCGAGTGCGTGAACACGCCATGACAACCGTAGAGCCAGCCGTCCGGCCCCCAGATGAAGCTGTTCAGCGTCTCGTGCGTGTCCTGGTAGCCCCAGCCATCAAGTAAGATCTTCGGTTCCCCGGCGGGCTTGTCCGTCTTCTCGTCGTGGGGGATGAACAGGAAGTACGGCGCCGCGCCGACCCACACACCGCCGAATCCGACCTCGATACCGGAGACGAGGTTCAGACCCTCGAAAAACACGGTGCGCTTGTCGAACTTGCCGTCCCCGTCGGTGTCCTCGAAGATCAGAATCTTGTCGCCCTTCGCCCGCTCCTTCTCGGGCAGC
>DASWYH010000340.1:0-2630 GCA_036405095.1 Gemmata sp.
GTTACACGATAGGAAGTACGCCGAGAGGTCATTACTTCCCGAGAGGTAGGGCGGCCCCCAGCCACGGGTGTCGTCACCCTGTCCGGGTCGCTCAAGCTTAATCACTTCTGCGCCGAGGTCCGCGAGCAGTTGACCGCAGAACGGCCCCGCGAGCACACGGGCCGCGTCGAGAACCCGCACCCCGTGCAAGGGCGGTACGGTGTCGGTTGGGAACGGGAGCATGGGAACCTCCTGACCCCAATTCTACACCGGCGCGCCGTAATGCCGGTCCGCTTCACCACGGGCCAGCTCGCGGCGGGGGCGGTATCCGACCTCACACGACCGCGGGTTCCGAGATTTCGACGGTCGTCTGACGCGCGGGGACTTCTAGCGCGGGCGCCTCCGCCACCGGAGCTTCCGCCTCAGGCGCCGGGAGCACCAATTTCAGCGGGCCGATAACGACGGGTGCAGCAACCGCGGGTGGCACGCCCATCACCTCGTTCGCGAGCGCCGCGTAATCAGCGGCGCCGCTGCTCTTGGGGGCGTAGCCGAACACACTCTTCCCGAAGCTCGGGCACTCCGCGAGCTTGATGTTCCGGCGGATGCGCGTGTCAAATACCTTCGCGCCGGCCCACGGCACGTTGGCCCCGCGGCTCCGGCCGAGGAACGCGGTGAGGTCCGAAACCACCTCTTGCGCGAGTTTGGTTGCGGCGTCGTAGAGGCACACCACGACCCCGGCGACGATCAACTTCGGGTTGATCCGGCGGGCCACCAGCGCCGTCGTTTCGAGCAGCTTGCTCAACCCGTGCAGCGCGAGGAAGTGCGGCTGCAACGGGATGAACACCTCGTCCGCCGCGGCGAGCGCGTTCAGGGTGAGGACCCCGAGGGACGGGCCGCAGTCCATGAGGACGTAATCGAACTCCTGCCCTTCCACCGCCATCGCTTCGCGGAGGATCACCTCGCGCCCCACGATGCCCGCCAGTTCCACTTCCGCCGCGGCGAGGTTGATGTCCGACGGGATCAGGCTCAGGTTGTCGCCCACCGTGCGCCGCACCTCGGCCAGCGGCTTGCCGGACACGAGCACATCGTACAGCGACGGGAGCGTCCCGTCGGGCTCGGCCCCGAGGTGCGTGCTCGCGTGCGCCTGCGGGTCCATGTCGATGACGCAGACCCGCTTACCCGCCAGCGCCAGCGCCGCGGCAAGGTTCACGGTGGTGGTGGTCTTCCCGACCCCGCCCTTCTGGTTGATGACTGCGATCGTTCGCACGGTGTGCCTCCCTGCTTGTCGCTCGGCCCCACAGGAACGAAGCGTTCCGCTGCGCGGGCCGATTAGCTCAGTCTTCACTCGACGGTCCGGAACTTGCTTCTTGCCGCAAGTCTTATCCCGCTTATAACCTGAGTAACCTCTCCCCGACCAGCCCAACCGCCCACCTGGCCCGACCGGGGCGTTCGGAGTTGCGCTCGTTCACCCACCCACGCGTTGCGCCGCGGTTCGCGGCGCGGAACAGGAGTCTCCTCCCGATGTCGAACCCCCGTCAGGCCGCGATTCAAGCCATCGCGACAACCGAGTACGAGCTGAACCAGATCGACTTCCGCACCGCGCACCTGAAGGAACTGTTCGGCACGCTGGTGTTCAGCGAAGAGGTGCAGAAGCAGCGGCTCCCGAAGCCGGTGTTCAAGGCGCTCCAGAAGACCATCAAGCAGGGCGCCCAGCTCACCGACCCGGCGGTCGCGGACGCGGTCGCCAGCGCCATGAAGGACTGGGCCATCGAGCACGGGGCGACGCACTTCACCCACCTGTTCCAGCCCATGACGGGGCTCACCGCCGAGAAGCACGACAGCTTCCTCGCGCCCACCGGCACGGGCACCGCGGTGTCCGAGTTCAGCGGCAAGGAACTCGTGAAGGGCGAGCCCGACGCGAGCAGCTTCCCGAGCGGCGGCATCCGCGCGACGTTCGAGGCCCGCGGGTACACCGGCTGGGACCCGACCTCGCCCGCGTACATCCGCGAAGCACCGAACGGCGCCACCCTCGTCATCCCGACCGTGTTCGTGTCGTGGACCGGTGAGGCGCTGGACAAGAAGACCCCGCTGCTCCGCAGCATGGAAGCGCTGTCGGTCCAGGCGCTCCGCATCGTGAAGCTGTTCGGCAACACCGAGTGCAAGAAGGTCTTCACCACGGTCGGCCCGGAGCAAGAATACTTCCTCATCGACAAGAACTTCCTGTACGCCCGCCCGGACCTGCTGAACTGCGGGCGCACCCTGGTCGGCGCGAAGCCGCCGAAGGGCCAGGAACTCGAAGACCAGTACTTCGGGACCATCCCGGAGCGGGTCCTCGCGTGCATGGCCGAGTGCGAAGCCGAAATGTTCAAGCTCGGTATCCCGGTGAAGACCCGCCACAACGAAGTGGCCCCGAGCCAGTACGAGATCGCGCCGATCTTCGAGGACTCGAACCTCGCGACCGACCACAACCAGCTCACGATGGACGTGATGCGGCGCACCGCCGAGAAGTACGGGCTCGTGTGCCTGCTGCACGAGAAGCCGTTCGCCGGCATCAACGGATCGGGCAAGCACAACAACTGGTCGATGTCCACGGACACCGGCGAGAACCTGCTCAACCCGGGCGACAACCCGCACGACAACGCGCAGTTCCT
>DASWYH010000341.1:0-3731 GCA_036405095.1 Gemmata sp.
AAAACCCCGGACGCGGCGGTGTTCGAGGCCGACGGTTCCGAATGCCCAGAGCGAACGATTCCTTAGAGTCCCGAAACAGGTAATTCCGTCCATGAGGCCAGCGACCTTGCCAGCCACCATATTCGTTATCGACGATGATCCCAATATTCGCAAGTCGCTGTCTTGGTTGC
This sequence comes from Gemmata sp., assembly GCA_036405095.1. Classification (GTDB taxonomy): domain Bacteria; phylum Planctomycetota; class Planctomycetia; order Gemmatales; family Gemmataceae; genus Gemmata. The sequence continues at coordinate 171 of DASWYH010000341.1, forward strand.
TCACCTCAGTGCACCTTCCCGTTCGGACGTTTGAGAGCGGGGATCAGTTTCTCCACGAGGTCGGTCCCGAGCACCCCGGGTGCGCGGTCCTGGACCTCCGGATGCCCGGTCTCAGTGGATTGGCGGTTCTTGAGCAACTGGCGACCCGCGACATCAGCCCGCCCGCGATCCTCACGACCGGCTTCGGTAATGTGCCCACCACCGCCCGGGCGATGCGGTCAGGCGCGATCCACGTTCTGGAGAAGCCCTACGACGACCAAGAAATGCTCGACGCTATTCACGAAGCGCTCCAACGGGACTCCCGGAACCGGCTGCAGTGGGCGCAACGGCTCGATGCTCGGACCCGATTGGCCGTGTTGACCCCGCGAGAGCGCGAGGTTCTCGATTTCGTCGTTGCAGGCCGCGCTAATAAGGTCATCGCCCGTGAGCTCGAAGTGAGCGAAAAGAGCATCGAGTTCCACCGCGGGAATGTCATGCGCAAGTTGAAGGTTGACAGCTTGGCCGAACTCATCCGATTAGCTCTCGAGTTGAACGATCCCCCCCGGTAACGCCGATCGTTCGCACGGCCGGACCTTTCGGTTCTGCTCACGTGCCATTCGCTGCCGCCCCTCAATTGCGGCACCTGCCGCACGTCATCTTTTCCATTCCCATTCCTCCCGGTCCGCTCCGGGTGGAACCCGAGCCTGTCCTCGGGCTGGCGCCAGATGGAGGTGGCGCCAGCCCGAGCAAAACTCGTCCCTTGATGTGGGGAGCACCGCAAGAGCCCGAGGCCCACAGCCATCGATCTCAGGAACAGCGCACCACGCGAGCCGTGGTCATCCACACGAGAATCTCATGTACTCACCCGAGCCCAAACGCCCGAGCCGCGTGCCCGCGCTTGTGGGCTTCGTCGCCCTTCCCGAGGGGACGGTACTCGCTTCGGCGGTCGAACGCCAATTACGGAACCGTCCGACGGACCTCGTTGTTCTTAAGTGCGGTCGGGGACCGGGTTCGGGCCCAACGTTTTTCTGGATCTGGGCCGCTTGCCCCGCAGCGCCCCGGGCGCGTGCGTTTCCGGAACTGGCTGGCGGTGGTTTTGCAGGCAGTGATTCCGCAACGCTCGTCATGCGGGTTCGGGACGCCCTGACGGCGGCAATTTCTGCGACCGCGCTCCGTGCCGGCTCGACAAACTCATCAACACCATCGGCGAACTGGCCATCCGCAGCCCATGGCGCAGGAGGAGTTCGATGACCTGACGCGCCGCGGCGCCGGTCGCTCGCGAGCACTGGCCCGAACTGAGCAAGATCTCGTGCGCCGTCCAGTAACTAGACCTCATTCACGATAGTAGGCTGGGTGTTCCGCCCCTTTCCCCATGACCGTTCAGGAGGCGGTTCGGTGGTCGAGCATCCGGTTGACCAACCCGGCGATGGCCCGAACCCGCATCGCCTTGCCGCCGGTGCCGGTTCATCTGCGCCACCGCCCGGAACCGGCGCAGCCGCCCGATCGCGTGTCCCACCACGATCCGGCGCCGGCGGAACGCCCGGTTGTACTTCCGGTCCTCGGGCGGCCGCTCCTTCCCGCGGGGCTTGCGGCGCGGGGCCGCACCCGAACCCGTCGGGTGCAACGCCCCGATCCCCACGTACTCCAAGTCCCCGATCCCGCCGCCCCCCTCCGGGAGCCGCTTCATCAACCGCGACGTCTTGAGCAGCTTGATGTCCGCCCACGGTCCGGGCGCCGAGCCGGACACGTCCACGATGGCCCCGGAGTTCTCGTCCACGGCCACCGGGCTCTTGAGCGTGTGGGCCTTCTTCTGGCCCGAGTAATACGCCCGCTGGCGCCGCTTGGGCCGGTGCGTCCGTTGCTCGAACGAGTCGATCACCACCGCCAACCCGGGCGCGTCCGCGAGCAGCGCCGACAGCTTCTTCCGCCGGCCGATCCCCGGGTCGGGCATCCGCATCGTGTCCCGACCGGCCTTCTCCAGGGCCGGCCGGCACACGATTCGGACCCAACTGGCGGTCGAGTCGGACACCCCGAACAGGAACCCGAGGACCTCGTTGGTCGGGTACTGGCGGAGCCAGATGACGATCATGAGCACCTGATCGGCGGTCGACAGGTCGAAGTCGTCCCCGCCCCCGACGGCCCGCTGTCGGTCGGGCCGCTCGAGTGACGTTCGGTGCGCGGCTTCGACCCCCGGGACCACATCGGCGGCCAGTTCGTCGAACGCGGCGACGGTGAGGCCGGTCAGATGGACGAACACGCTGCGGACTTCCGCAGGTTGTCGAGGCGCGCGATCATCGGCGTCATCCACGCGGGGAAATTCGCCCCAACATCCTGCGAATCCGGCACTATCGTGAATGGGGTCTACTGAGCCCGTCACTCCGGATGGTGCCGATGCAGGGCACGTCCCAGAAGCTCACGCGACCCGTTCGCGACCTCTTGAAGATCGGCATGCCGGTCCAGCCGGACCTCGACGGCGAGCACACCGAACTCGGCAAGTCGCTGGTGGATCAGTTCGCGACCGACGCCTCCGATAGCCAGCTCCTGACGTTCCGTGTCGCCGATGAGGAGCACGGCCTGGAAATTCACTCCGTTCACGAAAATCAAGGGAACACTTGAAGTGTGACTCTGCTGCCCAACACACTGCCCGGGGTGAAGGGCGGTATGAACCCGCGCGGCACCGTGTTTCGATCACCGACCGGGCGGGTCCAGTTGGGACCACCTGAAGTCAAGGACGCACGGTTCACCCTCATCACCGTCGGCGCCAAGGTGTCCGGGTTGGTGGCGGGCGCGGCGTCCGATGTGCTCGACATCAGCCCGTCCGAACTGCTCTCAACTCGGAACCTTGGGGAGGGCATGTTCAGCACGTTCGTCACCTGGCTAGTGTTTCATTGCAGCTCAATTGTGCCCTCGAGACGCTGACTCGGAGCCCGACACGAGGAGCGCAGCGATGGGTGCGTCGAGCAAGGTGGTGGTGCGGTTAACGGACGATCAGCGGGACGCCCTGGTCCGGCTCCTGCGGACTGGTTCCCACCCGGCCGCGCTGCGGCGACGGGCCACCATCCTGCTGAAGGCCGACGCCGACGGCCCGGATGGTTGGACCGACGAGCAGATCGGGGAGCACGTGGAGGTGTCCCGGATGACGGTCATGCGGGTGCGACAGCAGTTCGTGAACGAGGGGCTCGACGTCACGGTAAAGCGCGGCCGAGAATCCCACCCCCACTCGCGGACCAGTTCCTTCGGACCGAATCCACGGCCCCGGACGTATCGCCGGGCAGCGTGCCCGCGGGGCAGGTCGGTCAAGAGCCGGAAGTCGTGGGGCAGGTTGTACCGCACCAGACCTGGTGCGGCCTCGGCGGTCTTCGGCACCCGCACGGCCCCGGCGGGTGCCGCCCGGGCGTAGCCCTCCACCATTGCCAGCAGCCCCTTCCGGTTCTCCCACGCCCGCAAGCAGTCGCCGAGGAAGCACTTGGCCAACCACAGATTCAGGGTGCCGTTCTGCGGGTCGCGCACGGCCCAGCGGTGGTTGACGTACAGGTGCCCGCTAGTGTCGTGGCAGAACGGGCAGACCAGAACGTACGCCTC
>DASWYH010000342.1:0-4822 GCA_036405095.1 Gemmata sp.
GCGTCCAGCACCCGCGAGCAACTGGCCGAGGCGTTCGAGGCGTTCGACGCGTTCCTCACGACCGTCGAGCGGGCGAAGACCGACGGCCGCACGGTCGGCGGGTTCCCGGTGTTCCTCGTGCTGACCCAGTGCGACCGGCTCGCGCAGCCCGGCGACACGCAACCGACCTGGGAAGCCCGCGTTAAAGACCGGATGGAGTACGCCTGGAAAGCGTTCGACGAGTTCCTCAAGGACGCCGACCACGATGACACCCCGGCGGCCCCGTTCCTGGCGTTCGGGAGCGTCGATCTGACCGTCTCCGCGGTCGCGATCCGGAAGCCCCCGCTGACCGAACAGCCCGCCCCCGGTGACGAACCGTATCAGGTGGCCGAACTGTTCCGCGACTGTTTCGCCGGGGCGAAGGCGCACCACGAACGGCTCCGCGGGTCCGAAACGCGCCTGCGGTGGACCGTTCGCGCGGCCCTGGCGGGCCTGTGCTTTCTTGTGCTCGCGTTCGGAACGATCGCGCTGTTCCCGCCCGCGAGCACCGGGCCGGGCCTCGCCGCGCAGATCGACGACTACGAGCGCCAGGAGCCCCCCGCCGCGGTCCGGCTCTCGGACGCGGATCTCCCGCGCAACCGGAACACGCTCCGCCGATTCGCCGGCGACAGCGCCTTTCGCACGCTGTCCGAGGACCGGCGCGCGTTCGTCGAGAGCCGACTGAAGGAGATCGCCGATTACCTCGCGTACCGGGCCAGGCTCGCGAACGCGACCGCCCCGGCGTCCGCGCGCAGCCTGCCCGAACTCGCGAAGGTGCGCGAAGCGCTCCGCACCGAACTCGCCCTCCCCGGGGAGTACTCGTGGGGCGAAACCGCCGCGGCCCAGCTCCGGGACAAGTGGCTCCGCGACTGCGCCGCCCTCGAAACGGCCCAGCAAGCATGCGTGGACAAGTACCGCGGGTACGATCGCGACGGCACCGAACTGATGCTGAAACGCACCTTCGACGCGGGTTGGCTCGGGGACATGCGCGCGCTGTTCGCGACCGGCGCGGAGCCCCCGTTCCCGCCGAACGAACCGATCCCCGGTTCTCCCGCTGTGGACCAGCCCCGCGGCGAGCGCATCGCCTACCAGGTGCCGCTCGAGTTCGATGAGGTGTACCGGGCGCGGCGGTACTGGGAACAGACGCGAGATCAGCTCGTCAACCTGCGTGACGTGCTCGACGCGCTGGGGCTCATGAAGGCACCCGACCGCCCGCCGGCGGTATTGGTGCTGCCGGAGCCGAACGGCACGAACTCCGCGGGACTGGCCGAAGCGCGGCTGGCCGCCCTCGTGCGCGCCTACCCCCGGCACTCGAAGGGTTACCCGGAATGGGAGGTGTGGCGGTTCCCGGACCCGGTGCGCGGCGAACTCCTGGCCCAGCTCCAGAAGTCGTTCGCCAACGGCCTCCGGCACACGCAAGCCCTGATGAAAGTCGAGGACACGGTTGCGGGGTGGTCCGCGCTCGGCGCGTCGCTCGCCGGTCCGAAGTTCCGGGCGTGGGGCGAGTTGTTGCACCTCCTCGCCCGGCTCCAAAACACGAACGCACCAGACCCGGTTGCAGAACTGGCGCATTTCCTCCACGATCTCGACAAGAAAGCGTTCGAGTTGGACCCGCACGGGTTCGAACTCACGCTCCCGCTCGATCTCACGTTCGATCGCGTCGAACTGCTCGGACCGTTCACGATCACCGTTACACACGGGAACCAAGCCTCCGGCGCGAAGTTCACCGTCGGGCGGGGCGTCATCCGTGGCACAACGACGGTGTACGCGCTCATCCCCGAAGGGAACACCAAACTGAAGTACCGCGCCGGGGATTCGCTCAGTGCGGAACTCCCCTTGAAGGTCGGCGCGCGCGATCTCAAATTGCTCTGGCAAATCGGACCGACGAGCACTTTTCAGTTCGATCGGCTTTCACGCGAGCCGCAACTGACGAAGGCCGCCGGCGGCACCGAACCCGCAACCGGGGTGAAGCTCGCGCTGACCGGCGGCACGCTCCCGAAACTACCGGTGCTGTTTCCTCCGGTGCGGAAGTAACCGCGCGTGCCGTTCGAGGTGAGCGCCGCAAGTTGCTCTGTCGCCGTTACCGGAATTGGGTAAACTTCCCGTACACCGGCTCCACTGGCCCTTTTGGGGCCGCCGCTAACGAACGGCGCAACCGCCATGCACATTCAGGATATCTTCAGTCAGCACCGAACGACGTTCAGCTTCGAGTTCTTCCCGCCGAAGACCGACGCGGCGAGCGAGGAGCTGTTCGCCACCATCGCTGCGCTTCAGGCGCTCCACCCGTCGTTCGTCTCGGTCACCTACGGGGCCGGCGGGTCCACCCGCGACCGCACACACGACCTCGTCGTGCGCATCGAACGTGAAACCAACCTCACGGCCGTTTCGCACCTCACTTGCGTGTGCCACTCGCTCCCCGAGATGACGGCGATCCTCGACCGGTACGCCGCGAGCGGCATCGAGAACATCCTCGCGCTCGGCGGCGATCCGCCCAAGACCATCGTTCACGACCGCGCGAAAGATGCGTTCCGCTTCGCCGACGAACTCGTGAAATTCGTGCGCTCGCGCCCCGGCCCGAACGGGCGCGGGTTCGGCGTGGGCGTCGCGGGGTTCCCCGAAGGGCACCCCGGGTGCCCGAACCGGCTCCAGGAGATGGACCACCTGAAGCGCAAAGTGGACGCCGGCGCGGACTACATCTGCACCCAACTGTTCTTCGACAACCGCGACCTCTACGACTTCCGCGACCGCTGCGACCTAGCCGGGATCAAGGTTCCCATCATCGCGGGCATCATGCCGGTGACCACGAAGGCCGGAATGGTGCGCATGGCGGAACTGGCCGCCGGGGCGCGCATCCCGGCGAAGCTGCTCCGCGCGGTGAACCGGTGCGCCGATGACGCGGCCGTGGCACGGGTCGGTATCAGTTGGGCGACGGAACAGTGCGCCGACCTGTTGCACAACAACGTGCGCGGCATCCACTTCTACACGCTCAACCGGTCTGATGCCACCCGCCAGATTTACCAGAACCTCGGGGTCGAAAGCTCCGTCGCGCTCCGCGCCGGCTGACCCCGTGGGGCGGGACACGTCTTCGCAGTCCCGCCGGAATCACTTTAACAGGTGGGGCTGCGAAGACGTGTCCCACTCCACAAGCGGCCCCCCATGCTTCGCACCCTGTTGTTGTTCGCGCTGCTCCTCGGCCTCGCGTGCTCCGCGCAGGCCCAACCGAAAGCAGGAACCGTCACGTCCAAGGGCGGTGTGGTGGTGTGCGTCTCACCGCCGGCAGCCGAGGTGGGACTGAACACTCTGAAGGCCGGCGGCAACGCGGTGGACGCGGCCGTGGCGACCGCGTTCGCGATGGCGGTGACATGGCCCGAGGCCGGGAATATCGGCGGCGGCGGCTTCATGATGGTTGCGGCCCCCGGGAAGGCGCCCACGTGCTTCGAGTACCGGGAAACGGCCCCGGCCGCAGCCAAAGTGAACCTGTTCGCCGACGGCAAGGTGACGTGGCTCAACCACAAGGCCGCCGGGGTGCCCGGAACCGTGCGCGGGCTCGCACTCGCGCACCAAAAATACGGCAAGCTCGGATGGAAAGCGCTGGTGCTCCCCGCGGTCCAACTCGCCGAGAAGGGCTTCATCGTTGACGCCGCGCTCGCCGGCGGCCTGAACCGCGTGCTCGCCGATCCCAAAACCACCAACGCCGCGTTCAAGCTCGCTTACGGGAAGCCCAACGGCGAGAAGTGGAACGCCGGCGACACCCTCGTGCTGAAAGACCTGGGGCGCACGCTCCGCAGCATCGCCGAGAAGGGGGCCGATGCGTTCTACACGGGCGAACTGGCCGAGTTACTCGAAAAGGAAATGAAGGCCGGAGGCGGGCTCATCACCAAAGACGATCTCGCCAAGTACAGGGCCAACGAGCGTGAGCCGGTTCACGCCACCTACCGCGGCTACGACGTGTACGGCCCGCCCCCACCGAGTTCCGGCGGCGTCGCCCTCGCGGAGGCGCTCAATGTCCTCGAAAACTTCGACCTCAAGGAAAAGGGCCGCTGGGCGCCCGAAACGTCGCACCTGGTGATCGAAACCATGAAGCGCGTTTTCGTGGACCGCGCCCGTTATCTCGGCGATCCCGACTTCACCAAGATCCCCGCCGAACTGACCACCAAGGAGTACGCCAAGAAACTCGCCGCCAAGATCGACTTGACGAAAGCCACTTCGAGCGCCGAACTCGCTCCCGAAATTGCGCTCGACAAGGAGAGCGGCAGCACGACGCACTTCTCGGTGATCGACAAGGACGGCCTCGCGGTGAGCAACACGTACACGCTCGAAAATAGCTACGGGAACCGGGTCGTGGTGCGCGGCGCGGGGTACATCCTCAACAACGAGATGACCGATTTCAACCCGCGCCCGGGGTTCACCGGCACCAAGGGGGAGATCGGCACCAAGCCGAACCTCATCGCGCCGGGCAAGCGCATGCTCTCTTCAATGACGCCCGTGATCGTCTTGAAGAACGGGAAGCCGTTCCTGGTCACGGGGAGCCCCGGCGGCCGGACGATCATCAACACAGTTCTGTGCGTAGTGCTCAACGTGCTTGCGTTCGACATGCCCGTTGACGAGGCCGTGAGCGCCCCCCGGTTGCACCACCAGTGGTTCCCGGACGCGGCCCGGTTCGAGGGCATGAAGTCTCACCCCGATCTGGTGGCGCAGTTGAAGAAGCTCGGGCACAGCGTGACCGAGCACCGCCAGGGCGATGCGCACTCGATCTGGATCAACCCCAGGACCGGCGAGCGCGTCGGCGCGGCCGATAAGCGCC
>DASWYH010000343.1:0-1609 GCA_036405095.1 Gemmata sp.
AGTTGTCGCAGAACGCGAGCCGCCCGAGGGCCCGGGAGCCCCCGGCGTGGAGGCTCCGGGGGATCGCGTACAGCTTCTCGCGGGGGAGCCAGTCCAGGATCTGTTCGAGCTGCCGCCGCCGGTACTGGGTGACCGGCTGGAGCGGGCACGGGAACACCTCGTCCATCGCGAGCGCCACATCGGGCGGCGCGCTGACCGCCTTCGAGGCGGCGTCGGGGTCGCAGTCCACGTACAGGAACCGGTAGCACGGGACCTGCTGAACGTCGCCGAGCCGGTCCGTGAGCCGGCACCGGATCTCCTGGAGCGCGCGGCGCCCGAAGCTGCCCACCCCGATGAGCACGGTGGGCCGCAGCACCCCCACCTCTTTCTGCGGCGCGGTGGCCCCGAGCACGTGCTCTTCGTCGATCTCCGGGTGCGGCTCCGGGGCCGGCTTCTTCCGGGCCGGGCCGTCGAGCACCGCCACGCCCCCCGGCGCGCCGCGCACCGGCGCCGGGGGCGTCAGGTCCACGTCGTGTACCGTGCGCCCGGCCTTGGCCCAGGACTCGGGCTCCCGGATCCCGGACCCGCTCCCGCTCCCGTTGGGGTCGCGGGCGCTGCCCAGCGCGCGGACGAACGCGGTGCAGCTCGGCCACCGCTCGTCCGGGTTCTTGGCCAGCGCGCGGGCCACCACCGGCCGGTCCCCCTCCGGGAGCATCGACAGGTCCGGGGGCTCGGACATGTGCTGGAGCGCGAGCTGGCGGATGTTCTTCCCCGGGAACGGGCGCTTCCCGGTGAGCAGCTCCACGTACACGACCGCGAGGCTGTACTGGTCCGAGTGCTTGCTGATCTTGTTCTGGAACGTTTCCGGGGCCGCGTAGATGGGGGTGACGCCCCCCATGAGCCCCGACGAGCTGGACCGCTCGAGCTGCTTCACGAGGCCGAAGTCGGCCACCTTGACCCGGTCCGCGACCATGAACAGGTTCCGCGGCTTCACATCGAGGTGCTGGAGGTTGTGCTTCTCGATCAGGTGGTCGAGCCCCACCGCGGCGTCGTCGAGGAGCCCCAGGAGCATGTCCCGGGGGATGCCGGGGCGGCCCGCCTCCTGGTACTCGACGAGGCACTCGTGCAGGTTCCGGTCGGCCAGCTCCATCACGATGACGAGTTCGCCGCCCACGTCCTCGATGCGGTCGATCTGGCACACGAACGGGTGCCGCACCTGCTTGACCCGCTCCAGGGCCTTCATCTCCTGCACGGCCCGGGCGTCGTCGCCGTCGAGCGCGTGCAGGTTCCCGTAAACGAACTTGATGGCCTTGTGGATGCCGCCCGGGGCGGCGCACTTCCATACCTCGCCGAACCCGCCGGTGCCGATGGGTTCGATGAGCCGGTACCCGGGGAGCGGTTCGCCGTCAGGCTCGCGGAGCCAGTTCATAGCTGTCGGTGCCCTGTGCCGGGGCCGTCGGACGGTCCGACCCGGCTGCGCGTTCCGAGAAATTACCGGATGAACCGTAAGTCACTCCCGGCGAGAAGTCCAATCGCCGGCGCAGAGTGAGGCGAGAGCATAAATTCGGCCCGCCCCTCGACCGTCGGACCAGGACCCGAACCGCACGCGCGCGGCACCGCGCGAACAGCC
>DASWYH010000344.1:0-1732 GCA_036405095.1 Gemmata sp.
CCGACTCGGTTCCGGGGCCGTGGGCCGACATCACGTTGCTGGAGGCGTCCCGGTTGCTCCGGCGGCTGCCCGAGGGCGTGGGCGGGATCGGGGACCTGGCGTATGTGGGGATCGCCGCGTTGCATCCGGACGGGTTGGGTGCGGCCCCGCGCCGTAAGCCGCGCGGGAAGGACCGGCCGCCCGAGGACCGGAAGTACAACCGCGCATTCAGCCGCCGTCGGATCGTGGTCGAGCACGCGATCGGGCGGTTGCGCCGGTTCCGCGCGGTGGCGCACGTGAACCGCCACGCCCGAGCCGGTCACGCGGCACGGGTCCGAGCCATCGCCGGGTTGGTCAACCGGATGCACGACCACCGAAAAGCCTCCTGAACACCAACGGGGAGGGGGCCGAACGCCCCCACCCTTATCGTGAATGCGGCCTAATGAATACTGAACACCGAACGCCTGAATCTACTGTCAGTTCACCTTCCGCGCCCAGGTTTCGAGGAAGTAGCCGCTGCCGGCCGGGGACTCGAACTTGGCCGGTTTCGGCTTGTCCACCGAGCCGTAGCACATCTTCAGCTGGTTCCCGGACAGTTCGTAGATGCCGTGGCTCTTCTTCCCCTTCAGCGGGCCGTCCGCGAACTCGAACGTGATGCTCTTGGGGGTGGTCGTGGGGTCGAGGCTGATGTTCGCCAGCGCCAGCCGGAACACGACCGGCTTGTTGTCCTTGCCGAGCTTCGTGTCCTTGAAATACAGGTGATATTCGGTCTTGTCGAACACTACGGTGACCTGCTTCATCACCTCGGTCGGCATCTGCGACTTGCCCTCGAAGTCGCACTGGAGCGGCTTCCAGTAGCCCTGCACCTTGTCCATGTCGCCGGCGGGCGCTGCGGCGGGCGGGTTCGCGAGCACCACGGTTCCGAACGCTAACGCACTCATCAAAACCCCCACGCGAATCATCGCACGCCCCCGCGGGTCGGTTGAACTTGTTTGGCGGGGATATGGCCGCGCGCCCGGCCCGCGTCAACCTCAATCAGAGCCGCTCGCACACGATCGCGGTGTGAGCCCCGCCGGCGCGGGTGAGCACCACCGTGCGGTGGTTCGGGCCGTCGAGCTTGAGGGCCTTCACCACGCCGGGGGCGTCCGCGGGCGACCCGCGCTTGATGACCGTGATCCGGCCGACCGCCCGCGCGCGGAGGTAGTCGCGCAGGTGCTTCGGGTGGAACGGGAGCGCCTGTTCCACCCCGAACGCGGTCGCGAAGGGCGTCGGGGTGTGCGCCCCGGCGCTGAGCAACTGGACCTCGAAGTCGATAACCGCCGCTCCGAGTTGTTCGGCGAGCAGGGGAACCAACCCGGCCCGGGTCACCGCCGGGTCGGGATCGTACAGCACCGCCCCAATGCGCTCCGCGAGCGGCGCCGCGCCGGGCTCCCCGTTCCCCGTGAGTGCGTCGCCTGAAGGCAGGACCGTCGCGCGCCGGGGCGTTCCGCGGAGCGGCCCGAACCACAGCACGCACTCTTTCAGTTCCCCACGGAGCGATACGAATTCGGCTTCGGCGCCGGGCGGGAGGTCGGGTTGTGCGAGCCCGGGCGCCACTTTGACGGCAAGAGGGAACGTCGCCCCGAACCGCCCGCGGAGGGCGCTCAGCGCGGGCGAATAGTTCTCGGGGGCGAGGAACCGGCGCCCGTCCGCGCGCCGGTCGGGGTCGGCGAACGCGGCCCGCGCGTCCGGCAGCGGCACCACGAGCGCGTCA
>DASWYH010000345.1:0-3238 GCA_036405095.1 Gemmata sp.
TCTGGCCGCCGGTCGCCACTTCCCAGAGTGACACGAAATCGGTCCCGGGCTTCTTCAACGAACGAGTCACCGCCGCGAGTACCTCACCGGAGGGCGACACGGCCAGGGCCGCGGCGTGCAGAGATGGCCCCCCGAAGGTCCGCTTCGTCGCTCCGGTGGCGGCGTCGAGGAGAACCAGAGTGCCTTCCAGGGATGCGAACAATCCGGTTCCGTCCGGTGTGTACGCCAGCGTCCAGACGGAGCTACTGACCTTGAACCGATTGTGGACCGCACCGGTCTTCGTGTTCCAGAGAACGATCTCCTTGTCATACGACCCGATTGCGAGGACAGAACCATCGGGCGAGAAGACTGGTTTTGATTTCCCGCTCTTCCCCACCTCGAACCGGCACACCTGCTGACCCGACGCGAGATCAACGATCCGATACCAGACTTCCTTGTTGGGCTGTGGGTCGCTCAATCGAGTCTCGGAAACCACAATCCGCGTCCCGTCCGGCGAAAGCTCCAGGAAATAACCGAACGTCCGATCGCGGTACAGATTGACCTCCCCAGCCAATTCTTCCGGGAACTTCAACCCTTTAGGCACCCGGAGCCGGAGAGCTTCGGCCAGTTTGACTTCGCCGGCGCGGAATTCATTCGTCCGGGCCTCCCGTCGCTCGGTCGCGGCGGCCTCTTTCGCGCGGTCGCGTGTCGGCAACTTGCCCGGTGCGGGAGGCGGAGTCGGGATCGGGGGCCGCGCTGGTGCGATGGGAGCCTTCCCTGTCCCAACTTCTCCAGGACGGGCGGCACCACCGGGACGCGGTTCACCCGACGGGGTCTCACGAGCGCCATCTTGCTTGGCACAACCGATCGCATAGACGACCAACAGCACAGACCCGACCCGCCCCGGATGCCGTAACACGCCCATCGGAACACCTTTTGTCGATCCCACCGTAACTGTCGCAGATAGCAATCCCGACAAGATACGAAGTTCGTGGAGCGCACGCGCTCGACAACTCTGGGGCGGGCGTGTGGGCAACTCGACCGCAATGGGCGCACCAAGCGCCGGGGCGTGCGCCTGCGCACCGCCACAGCCGGCTAAACCAGATCACGGGTAATCGCCACCCAGGAGCGTCCGAAGGTTCTCACACGCACGGTGCCAGCGGCGCCGCACAGTGCGCTCGTCGATGCCGAACAGGGCCGCAATCTGCGCCTGCTTCCAGCCGTGATAGAACACCAACCCGACCACCTCCCGCTCTTCAACGGGCAGTTTGTCCACAACCTGATGGAACCGCACCCAGAACTCGAAATCCGATGGCGTTTCAACATCCGGTTCGAGTTCGATCGCCCCGGGCACGTCATGCGGGAAGGGTTTACTCTTGCACCGCCGGGCCAGGTCGAGCAGTTCCCGCCGGATGTGGACCGCGGCGAGGTTGAAGTAGTCGCGCGTGGTCGCCGGGCGCATCGTGCGGAGCGAGCGCAGCAACCGCATCATGCTGCTCGAAAGCACGTCACCGGTGTCCACGAGCGAGCGAACGTTCGGGAACGATCGGATCATCCGCCTGGCGAGTTTCTCCAGACGCGCACCGGTCCCGCGGAGCAGTTCATCTGCCGCTTCGCGCTCACCCTCCCGCCAGCGCCGGAGGCAGTCGTGAAGGTGCGCGGAGTCGAAAGTCGATGCGGACATGGGGCGGACCTGTGGAAATTGAGTTCGAACAACAAAGATGCTACCCGAACGGAATGAGCAACGCCAGCACCTGCCGCGCTCATTTCAGGGCCATTGAGTTCTACCTCGTTTCTCTTTCGCCCGGCCGCGCACCGCTCACCCGCGGGAACAGTCGTGCCCGTTTCTCGACCGTTGCCGCCCGGCACGGGCAAAGCCGACGGATGCAGTAGCCGCTGAAATCACCGGCGGTGGGCGGCGTCGAACCCCTCACAGCACACACGAAGTGCATACGAGAACCAAAACGTAAAGGAGATGTAAGGTGACAACAACACGTTTCGCGCCCCTGGTGGCACTCGCACTTTTGGGGTTACTCGCAACGATCCGGTGTGCGGACGCCGCTGACGGGAAGGCAACGGGGAAGGTCACGGTGAACGGGAAACCGCTCGCCAAAGGAACGGTGACGTTCCGCCTGCCCAACGGTCAGTTCGTCGGGTCGAAGATCAAAGACGGCAAGTACGCAATCGATCACCTGCCCGCCGGGATCTTGAAGGTCACCGTCCAGGGCGAAGGGGTGCCCGCGAAATTCGGCGCCGAGGAAACAACAACGTTGTCAATCGAAGCCAAGAACGGTGGCGCATTCGACTTTGATCTGAAGTGAGGAATTCCTGAAACGTGCAGCCGGGCGAAGCCGAGACTCATTTCGTTGGGCTAGCGGCACCGCCCAAAATGCCCCGTGCCGACCTCGAGTTGTGAGGGCGGCACGGGATACGGACCAAAAACGTGGGTTTCGTTTGAGATGTGATGACTTCATCATCACAGCAAAGGATCGAAAGCCGTGAGCATTTACGAAACACACTACGGTTTCCGACACGAGCGTTTAGTAACGGTCGCCGCGACCACCGCCGCCGCCATAGCCTCCGCCGTAGCCACCACCCCCGCCGCCACCGTACCCACCACCGCCACCTCGGCGACCACCGCCTCCACCACCGCCTCCACCACCGCCGTACCCGCCACCGCCCCCACCGTAGCCACCCCCGCCGCCACCGCGGGGACGCTCTTCGCGTGGCTTGGCTTCATTGACCGTAAGCCGCCGGCCCTCGAATTCGGCGTTGTTCAGCGCGGCGATCGCTTCGTCCGCACCGCTGGACATTTCGACGAACCCGAACCCGCGGCTCCGACCGGTCTCGCGGTCGGAGATCACCTGCACCTTGGTGACCGTGCCGTAGTTGCCGAACAGTTGCTCCAGATCCGCCTGCGTCGTCGAGAACGGCAGGTTACCCACGTACAGATTCTTACTCGCCATGTCATCCCTCCCCGGTCGGGTGTCTTCACCGCCACAACCGGGAACTCATCTGGACCGGATACGACCGCGTACCCGGGAAGCTACATACGAACAGATCCACCGCCCGCCCCACATCACCGCCGCGAATGTTCTGGTGTTGGGTCGCGAAGGGAAAAGTGGAAAGGGAAGAGCGCCGAGAACTAGGCCGGCGGAACGAGTTTGAGAGCGCGTGCAGTGGTGAGCTGTCGCTTGTTTTCAAAGCCGATCCGCCGCAAAACCAGACCGCGGACGCGAAGGCCCGTTCATAATCTTCC
>DASWYH010000346.1:0-8319 GCA_036405095.1 Gemmata sp.
TCGGCCCGCTGTCGGAGGCGGCTAACCGGACCGGGGCGACGGTGCTCCTCATCAAGCACCTGAACAAGAGCGCGGGGGTGTCGGCGGTGCAGCGGGTGGGCGGCGGGGGCGCGTATGTCAACGCGGTGCGGTTCAGCTACATGGTGGCGCCGGACCCGGACGAACCGGAGAAGAAGCTCATGCTCCCGCTCAAAACGAACGTGCTGAAGTCCGGGCTCACGGGGCTCGCATACCGGCTGGTGGACGTGCCCCACGCCGATGGGGTGTCCCTGCTGCTGAACGAGTGGCCCGCCATGAAGGACGCCGACGCCGACGCGCTGGCCCGCCAACTGTTCCGCCCCCAGTGGGAGGGCGGGGTCGAGGCCGACGCCAATACCGTATCAGGGGGGCGCGCGAGCCGCACCGCGTCGAAGCAGTCGGTGAGCGAGTGTCAGGAGTTCCTGCGCGCGTTCCTGGGCGTGTGGGCGTGGCCCGAAAAGGAGGTGGAAGAGGCCATGCGGAAGGCCGGGTTCACGTTCTCGGTGTACCGACAGGCCAAGGCCGGTTTGCGAACCGAGGACAAGCACGACCCGGCGCGGCTGTCCGGGTTGCCGATCGAGTCGGGCGGGGCGTGGTGGGTGTGGATCGGTCCGCAGCACAGCCGCCCCCAGGACCGCCCCCCATTTGCTCGCCAGTCTGGTCAGTCTCCCCCCGCCAGTCAGACTGGTCACCCTATCACTTCTTCTCTCTTAATAGAGAGAGAAGAGATAGGGGGAGGCACAACCGGTAAAGGCCACCTATTTTCCAGTCCAGACCAGTCTGACCAGTCTTTCCAGGGTATACCCCCCTGCGCGCAAGTGGAGCACTCTGAATTCGGTCCCGGTCCGGAGCCGATATGAGCGCGGTTCCGACTCCGCTCGTGAACCTGCTTCTCCGGGCCGAGGCCGCGCGGGTCCGCTTCTGGCCGGAGGGCGGTCAGGTTCAGTACCGCTCGCCGGGGCCGATGGAGCCGGGGTTGCGGGCGCTGGTGGTGGCGCACAAGCCGGCGCTTCTGGCGTGGCTGGGGGAGTGGAACCCGGTCGAGGCGTCGCGGCTGGAGTTCGAGGCCGACGCGCGGGTGGGCGCGCTGGGCGTGTCGGGCCTGGACGCTCTGATTCAGCGCGCGGCGGAGCGGTGTGCGGACGCGCACCACCGCGAAGACATGGCGGGCGTGCGCCTGTGGTGCGCGCTGGTGGAGGACCGGGCACGGGCGCTGGCCGGGTCGGGTTCCGCTCGGGCGGATGGGGAGAGAAGGCAACCTACCCCCCGGCCCCCTCCCTTCTTAGGGGAGGGGGTTGGGGGGAGGGGTCCGAGCGCCCGCGCCCCCGGAATGCGCTTTCCAACGCCTGTGCGTTCGCGTACCGTGGCGGTGCGAACAACCGCCCACGTACCCGAGGTCCGCATGGCCCGCGACGCAGCCTACCAAAAAGCCGAAGCGAGGATCGCAGAGGCGCAGCGCATCGGAGCCATATCTCTCCATCTCATTGGGATGGGTCTGACCGAGGTGCCCGGGTCCCTGGACCAACTGACCCAACTCCAGAGGCTGTCTTTCTCCAGCAACCAGTTGTCATCATTGCCTGAGTCCCTTGGACAACTGACCCAACTTCAGAGTCTGGACCTCGACCGCAATCGGTTGTCGTCAGTGCCCGCGTCCTTGGGACAACTGGCCCAACTCCAAACGCTCTCCCTCTCCTACAACCAGTTGTCATCGTTACCCGCGTCCCTGGGCCAACTGACCCAACTTCAGGAGCTGAACCTCGACAACAACCCGCTGAACCCCGAACTTGCGGCGGCTTACAAGCAGGGCTTCTCCGCCGTCATGGCGTACTTGCGCGCGAAAGCGGAAAAGTCGATCGTGCTGAACGAGGCCAAGTTGGTACTGGTCGGCGAGGGCGAGGTCGGCAAGAGCTGCCTGCTCGGGGCGCTCCGCGGTGACCCCTGGGACGGCAACCGCAGCAGCACACACGGGATCGAGATCAAGCCCGTTCCCGTGACCGACCCCGACACCGGAATCACCATCACACTCAACGCCTGGGACTTCGGGGGCCAGCGCGTGTACCGCCCCACGCACCAACTGTTCTTCAGCGCCCCGGCCGTGTACCTCGTGGTGTGGAAGCCCCGCGAAGGGGTACAGGCCGGGCAGGTGAAGGAGTGGATCAGGCTGGTCAAGCACCGTGCCCCGGAGGCCAAGATCCTCGTCGTCGCCACACACAGCGGACCCCAGGAGCGCCAGCCCGACATCGACCGTCAAGTACTCCGGGACCTGTTCGGCGAAGAAACCGTTGTGGGCTTCTTCCACGTGGACAGCCGGCCCCCCGAGGAAGACAAGGATACCAACAGACGCACTGGCACCGGGAAGAACATTGTGGCCCTTCGGGACGCGATCGCGCGGGTCGCCGGTAAGCTGCCCGAGGTGGGGCGCACGGTCCCGGCGACATGGCAGCAGGCGCGCGAAGCGTTCCACAAGAGCGAGAAGCCGTACCTGCCGCTGGCCGAGGTGCGGGAAACGTGCCGCACGTGCGGCATGGACACCGACGGGGCCGACCTGTTCGTCTCCGTCTCGCACCAGCTCGGGCACCTGATCCACTACGCACACGACCCGGTGCTGCGCGACATCGTGGTGCTCAAACCGGACTGGCTCGCCACCGCCATCAGCTTCGTACTCGACGACCACGAGACGCGCGAGAGGAACGGGGGCGTGGTCACCGCCGCCCGGCTGGCGCGCCTCTGGGACGATCCGAAGCGGCCGAAGGAGTTGCGCTACCAATCGGACTGTCACCCGATCTTCCGCAAGCTCATGGAGCGGTACGACCTCGCCTACCCGGTGCCCGATGTGGCCGACGCGCACCTGATCGGCCAGCTCGTGCCGGACGTGCGCCCGGAGGCGAAGCTGGGCCGCGCGTGGCCCGCGTCCGGTGAGGGCAAAGGCACCACCCCCGAACAGGTGCAGGTGTGCAAGGTGCTGGACAGCGGGAACCGGTCCGCAGCGGCCGAGGGGCTGCTGTACCAGCTCCTGGTGCGGCTGCACAAGTACTCGCTCGGCCGGGCCGAGTACGCCAACAGCGTTCACTGGCAGCGCGGCGTGGTGCTCGAAGACGCCTACGGCTCGCGGGCGCTGCTCGAACACGTGGAGAACGACATCCGCATCACCGTGCGGGCGCCGTACCCGGAACGGTTCCTGTCCGCGCTCACCTACGAGGTGCAGCACCTCGTGGAATCGTTCTGGAAGGACTTGCGGTGCTCGGTCACGGTTCCCTGTCTGAACCCGCGCGGGCTGCGGCCCCGGTGTGCCGGGCTTTTAGAAGTGGTGCAACTCCTTGCGGACACGCGCGCGGGGCGCCCCCAGCGACCGTGCTCGACCTGCGGCGAGTGGCAGAGCATTGACGAACTGTTGCGGAACGCCCCGGCCGCGCAGCCCGATCCGCTGGCCACGCTCCTTGAGGACGGATTGGGGGAAGTGCGGGCGGCGGTCGCGGCGCTGGGGGCCGCCGGCGGGCAGCGGCACGCGGAGCTGATCGGGCGGTTCGATCAGGCCGACGCCACGGCCGACGCGCGGGACAAGGGGCAGGCGCTGCGGGTGGAGGCCGCTTACGATCGGCTCATCCGCGCGATGGTGGACGAGGCGAAGGAGGGGCCGCGGCTGTTCCACCTGGAACCGGTGAACCCGAAGTTCTTCAGCCTGCGGGGCTGGGTGAGCGAGAAGTTCCGGATCACCCTCTGGTGCGAGCACGCGCGGCTCCCGCTCCCGGTGCTGAACTTCCAGCTCGGCACCCCGGACGAGACGGCCGGGGTGTACGAGGTGACGGTGCCGCGCGAGTGGTTCGCGACGGCGGCGCCGTACCTGAAGCGGGCCGGTACGGTGCTCGGGCTGGTGGTGCCGCTGGCGGCCCCGCTCATGCAGCTCACGCTGGACAAGGACGTGTACACGAAGCTGGAGAAGCAGTTGGCATCGGGCCAGAAGGCGGTGGAATCGGTGCTCAAGGGGACCGAGAAGGCGGTGGGCTGGCTGGAGCAGGACGACGCGCCGGACCTCGACCGTGAGGGTTCGTCGGTGGGCGCGCCGGTGCGGGCGGCGGGCGCGCCACTGCGCCGGTTGCACGCCTGGCTGAAGGAGAAGGACCCCGGGTTCGGGGGCCTGGTGCGGGTGCTCAACAAGCGCAACGAATACCTGTGGGTCCACCCCAGGTACGAGACCGAGTACTGAAAAAACGCGCGACACAACGAGCCGCGGACGCAGTAGAATCTCAGAACAGAAACACCGACGGCCCACCGAGCGCACGAGTACGATCGCCCGTGCGCTCAATGCGCCCTATCCCTTGCCCGAGGATGCTCATGAACCTTTCCGCCCTGGCCGGTGCCGTTCTCCCGTACCTCGTACCGGTGCTGCCCGCGCTCGTCCGGGCCGGCGCCAACGTGACCGACGCCGTTCGTAAAACGCTCACCGAGGCGGTGGGCGCCGGCGCCGACATCGCGGCCCAGGTGTGGGAGCAGATCGTCAACAGCCCCGACGCGGCGAAAGCGGCTCAGCGGACGGCCGAAGACCCGAACAACGCCAAGAAGCAGGCCGCGCTCGAACTGGAAATCGAGGAGCTGCTGAAGGCCAACGCCGGGTTCGCAACGAAACTCGCCCAGTTGCTCGAAGCGGCCGATCAGAAGTCCGGCGGGAACCGGGTGACCGTGTCCGGCGCGGGGGCGGTCGGCGTCGGCGGGAACGCGCGTGACATCCGGACGCACACCTCGACCGGCCAAACCACCGTCACCGGCAACGTCGTCGGGAGCGCGATCGGGGCCGGCGCGAGACTGAAGGCCAACAACATCACCGCGCACATCGGCGGCGCCGCTCCGGCTCTCGATCTCGCAACCGCGGTGGCACAGGCGCTGGAGGCGATCACCGCCGCCGGGTTGCCCGGACCGGATGCGGAAGAGGCGCAAACCACGGTTACCAAGATTCAGGCGGAAGTCGCGCAGCCGGCGGCCCCGGCGGACGCCAGTCGGCCCGGCCGGTTGAAGCGCTGGTTGGGAACACTCACCGACCTGTGCCCGGCCGCAGCCGACGCCATCAAGAGCGCCAAGGAGTTCGTCGCCGCCGTTCGCGGGTGAGCGACCGCGCCGGGGGCGGGGCTGCGGCCCCGGTCGCCCCGCGCCGAGTTACATTCGGAAACGAATCGCCCAGCGGCCCCATGAAGAACATGAACCCGCCCGCAGCGCCCGCCCCCGGTAACACCGTGACCACGCCCGGCCCGGGGAGCGCCGGGGTGGGCGGAAACGCGGGCAATGTGACCGTCAACAACATTCACAATTCGTTCACCGTTGATGGCAACACCCTTCGCGCGATGCTCCTGGCCTTGCAGGAGCGCCCCACCCCCAACGAAGGCCCCCGCGAACCCCTGCGCGCGCGTGCGGACGGGGCGCCGTGCATCATGGTGCTCGTGCAGAAGTCAGCACGAATCAAATGCCACCTGCAAGCGTGGATCTTCCCGCCGGCGCCGGAGAACGGCACCCGACAAGGGGAGTGGCTCGTCGGCCCCGAGGAGCTCTCCCAAAGGCAGATCCCCGAGTACCTCGCACGGGTGCGCGACCGGGCCGGCGATTGGATCACGCAACGTTACGCCCCCGGCGAGGGGCCGCTCACACAGGCGGTCCGTGTCGAATTCATGCTCCCTTCGCGGCTGATGGCTCTCGCCGTGGACCGGTGGCAAATCGCGGGCGAACCCTTGACGATCGGGAAGTTGCACCCGGTCACGGTCCGGCGGGTCGAATGGGAGTATAGTGGGAGCCAACAGGCGGACGGGAGCCACCGGTGGGGGCGGCTCAAAGAAACCGCCGAGTACATCACCGATCTGGTCCCCCGAGATGCGCCGTCGATCTACCGGCTCAGCACCAGCACGTGGAAAGACGGCATGCTCGCGCACCTCTCCCGCGCGTGTGTCACCTGCGTCGTTTTCGACTCCTGCCCGCACCCGAACGGGAAACCGCAGCCCCCGCTCCAAGCCATCCTGAAGCGCGGGATACCGCTGGTCATCTGGCTCCGGATCGAGCCGACGGCCTGCACCCCCGGGTGCGCGTCGCTGCACCAACTGCTCTCCCCGCGACCCGCGAACGACATCCCCGCGCGGGTCTGGGAGTTGCGCGGCGCGGCCGGGGACGGGGACGAGAACCACCCCGGCCATCACCTGACCTTGCTCTACGAAGACCCCCGGCGCCGGTGCCCGGCGCTCGCCCCGTACACGCCGCCCCGGGAGGAACAGGCATGACCGAGTGGAGAATCTTCCGCGGGACCAACGCGCCCCACGACGGCATCTCGAAGGTGCTCGACGCCCCGCCGCCGTGGCGCGCGTTCGACCGCACCCCGGAGCGGCGCGCCGACGAGCGGGCCGCCGGCGCCGCCCCCGAGCGCGACCTCCTGCGCGGGCGCACCTACCGCGCCGCACCCGAAGAGGTGCGCCTGGTGAACGCGGCCCTGTACCTGCGCCGCCCGCTCCTGGTCACCGGGCCGCCGGGCTCGGGCAAGTCCTCACTGGCCTACGCCGTGGCCCACGAGCTGAACCTGGGGCGGGTCCTGTACTGGCCCATCAACTCGCGCACGGCGCTGAGCGACGGGCTGTACACCTACGACGCCGTCGGCCGGCTGCGGGAGGCCAAGGTGGGGGACAAAGGGGCCGAGGACATCGGCCGCTACGTCCGCCTGAACGCGCTGGGAACGGCCCTGCTCCCGCACACGCGCCCGCGGGTGCTGCTCATCGACGAGATCGACAAGAGCGACATCGACCTGCCCAACGACCTGCTGAACGTCCTCGAAGAGGGGGAGTTCGAGATCCCCGAGCTGACCCGCCTCGCCGACCAGCGCGAGGCGGAGCGCGTGCTGACGGCCGACTCCGCCTCGATCGCGGACCGGGTGCCGGTGCGGGGCGGGCGGGTCCGGTGCACCCAGTTCCCGTTCATCCTGTTCACCAGCAACGGGGAGCGGGACCTGCCGCCGGCGTTCTTCCGCCGGTGCCTGCGCCTGGAAATGAGCGCCCCCACCGAGGAGCGCCTGGACGCCATCGTCGGGGCGCACCTGCGGCAGGATCCCGACGCGCCCGAGACGCACCCCGCCCCGGACTTCACGAAGGCGCTGATCCAGCAGTTCCTGAAGCAGCACGGGGCCAAACAGGTGATGGCGGTGGACCAGTTGCTCAACGCGCTGTTCCTGATCACCAAGAGCGCCCTCCCGGACGGCCCCGAGCGGCAGCGGCTCATCGACGCGCTCATGCTGGGGCTGGACAAGGAGCCGCCCGCCCTCGAACGGGACGCGGCACCCGCGGAAGGGGACGCGCCGTGACGACCGGGGCCAGCGCCGCCGCGCGCGAACTGCTGCGGGCGATGGGGCTGAAGTTCGGCGCGGACTTCACCGCCGAGGACATCGCGCACGCCCTCTGGCTCGCCCCGCAACTGCACGAGGCCGACGCGCGCGCCCCCGAGCCGCCGCCCGTGACCACCCCCGACGAGTCGCCGCCCGCGACCACCCCGGACGAGTCGCCGCCCGCCACCCGTTCGCCGGAGCCGGTCGCCCCCGCCCCGGAGGAGAAGCCGCTACCGGCCCGCCCGCGGGAGCCGGAACTCAACGTGCGCCCGGTCGGCGGCCCGGCGAGCGGGCGCCCCGACCCGCCCGGCGTCGATCTGGCGGCGCCCGCGCCCCTGAAAAGTCAGCGGGAACTGGCCCGCGCGCTGCGCCCGCTGTTGGGGCGCAGCGCGTCCCGCCGGCAGCGGGCGCTCGACATCCCCGGCACGGTCCGGCGGATCGCGGAACAGGACCTCTGGGAGCCGGTGACCCGGCCCACGCGCGGGCGCTGGCTGCGGCTGGACGTGGTGTTCGACCTCGGCCCGTCGATGGAGGTGTGGCGCCCGACGATGCGGGCCCTGTACCGGTTCATCCACGAGAGCGGGGCGTTCCCGCGGGCGCGCGTGTGGGCCATCGACACGGCCCGCGCCGAGCCCGTGCTCACCACGTTCCACCCCCGCCGCTGGGTGAACCGGGAGCAGCCCCCCCGGCGCCCCAAGGAGCTCCTCGCCCCGGGCGCCGAGCAGTTGATCCTGGTCGTCACGGACGCCGTGTCCCGCGCGTGGTGGACCGGTGCGGCGGGCGAGTTGCTGGGGAAGTGGACCGGGCACGCGCTCGTCGCGCTGGCGCAGGTGCTCCCGGACTACCTGTGGGTGCGCACCGCGCTGGGGCCGCTGGAGCGGGTCACGCTCCGCGCCACGGCCCGCGCCACCCCGAACCGGTACCTGTGCGCCGACCCGCCGGGGGCACCGGCCGAGGGG
>DASWYH010000347.1:0-2588 GCA_036405095.1 Gemmata sp.
CACCTGCTCGCCCTCGCCACCGACGACGACGTGAGGTGGCTGCTGCGGGCGGAGCAGGCGGTTCGGCGCGACGTTCACAAGATGCACGCCTTCGTGCGCTTCTGTAAAGTCGGCGAGCACTTCGTCGCGTGGCACCGGCCGGACCACCGCATCGTGCGCCGGGCCGCGCCGTTCTTCCGGCGGCGCTTCCCCGAAATGCACTGGTCGGTTCTCACGCCGGACGAGTCGGTGACGTGGAACGGCGCGGAGCTGCACTTCGGTCCCGGCGTGCGGGCGCAGGACGCGCCGCTGCCGGACGTGCTCGAAGAGATGTGGAAGGCCTACTACCGGGCGACGTTCAACCCGGCGCGGGTCAAGGTGAGGGCGATGAAGAAGGAGCTGCCGGTGCGGCACTGGGCGACGCTGCCGGAGGCGGCGCTCATTCCCGACCTGCTGGCGGGAGCCGCCGAGCGCGTGTCCGCGATGGTGCGGCACAACGAAGGGACACGATCGGCCGCCGACTCCCTGCCCGCCGCGCGGGACCTCGACAGCCTCCGGGCCGCTGCCCGTGACTGCACCGCTTGCGGGCTGTGCGGGCCGAGCGCGCCGGCCGCGTTTGGGGCCGGCCCGACCGACGCGCGGATCGTTCTGGTCGGCGATCAGCCGCACCCGAGCGGCGCCGCAGACGGGCTGCTCGCCGCCGCGCTAGAGGGAGCCGGCATCGACCGGGCCGCGGTGTACCGGACGAGCGCCGTGAAGCAGACCGCGCTTGCGGAGCGGGCCGGCGTCCGCGAACCGCGCCGGGCCAGTCCGCGCGAGGCGGGCGCGTGCCGGCCGTGGTTGCTCGCGGAACTGGCCGCGCTCCGGCCGCGCGTCATCGTGTGTCTCGGCCCCCTGGCCGCAAAGGCGGTACTGGGACCGCTCTTTCGCTTCGCCGGGCACCGCGGAGAAGTGTTTCAAATCGGTGGCGCACTCGCCATCGCGACCCACCACCCCGCAACGGCACTCCGCGTTCCGGCGGACGCGCGAGCGGAGGTCCGAGCGGAACTGATCCGCCACCTCGCGCGGGCACAGGAACTCGCCGGGACCGGCCACTAATGTTGCATCACGTTCGCGTTCCGGCTGCAACACGGCGAAAGCCCTGATGGCCGGGCGTGTCGCTCCGCCGGTCGAGGCTCCCCGGGTTTGGTGGTCACGAGGTTTGGAGTTCCCCACGAAAAGTGGACAGCGTTTAGCGGTGGTTTTGGTTGTGCGCCCGCTCGTACTCGTCTGGGGCGACGTACCCCAGGGATGAATGCCGGCGGACGCGGTTGTAGAACGCCTCGATGTACTCGAAGATGCTCGCCCGCGCCTCGGCCCGCGTGGCGTAGTCCTCGCCGTGGACCAGTTCCTTCTTCAAGCTGGCGAAGAACGACTCCATCGGCGCGTTATCCCAGCAGTTCCCACGGCGGCTCATGCTGCATTCGATCCGCTCGTCCGCAAGCCGCCGCTGGTAGTGCTCGCTCGCGTACTGGCTCCCCCGGTCCGAGTGCGCCACCAGGCCCGACGGCGAAGACCCCTTGAGGCGACGAGCCAGAGCCATCTCCAGCGCGTCTACCACCAGCCGGCTCTCCATCGTCGCGTCCATCGACCAGCCCACCACCTTGCGGCTGAACAAGTCCTCGACGACGGCCAAGTACAGCCACCCCTCGCGGGTCGGGATGTACGTGATGTCCGCACACCAGCGCGCGTTCGGCTCGTCCGGCTCGAAGTCCCGATCCAGCACGTTCTCGGCCACCGGCATCGCGTGGTTGGAGTCGGTCGTCTGCCGGAACTTCCGCTTGGTTTTGGCGGCGATCCCGGCTTCGCGCATCAGTTCGGCCACGAAGTTGGCGGAGCACGCGTGCCCGTTGGCCACCAGCTCGGCGTGGATGCGCGGGCTCCCGTAACGCGCCTTGACCTCGGCGTGGATCGCCTTCACCTCGGCGGTCAACTCCTCGCGTCGGACCTCGGCCTCGCTCGGCTCACGCGACCGCCACGCGTAGAACCCGGCACGCGACACGCCCAGCGCACGGCACATGCCCACCACCGGCCACTCGGTCTTGCGTTCCTCGATCCAGGCGAAGATCAGCTCGCGTGGGTGGCGAAGAACGCCGTGGCTTTTTTTAGGATGTCGCGCTCCATCTCCAGCCGCTTGACCTCGGCCTTGAGCTTGCGGATCTCCTCCTCTTGAGGGGTGAGGTGGCCGGAGCCGGGGAAGGCGTCGGCCCCCTTCGCGGCCAGTGCCTTCTTCCACTCGTGCAGCCGGTTCTCGCTGATCCCCAGCCGCCGCGCCGCCTCGGCGACCGAGAGCTTCTGGTCGGTGATCATCTTCACGGCCGCGAGCTTGTACTCGGCGGTGTACGTCTTGCGCTGACGGGCCATCGGTGTTCCCCCTCGTGCTGGAAGTCTACACCGCTTTCCCGCTGTCTACTATTCGTGGGGAGCTTCACCCAACCCGTCCGGATGCAACGCGGCGATCCCCACATACGCCAGGTCCCCGATCCCGCCCACGCCCTCGGGCAGCCGCCGGAGCAACCGGGACGCCTCCAGCAACGTGATGTCGGCCCACGGCCCCGGAACCGAGTCGG
>DASWYH010000348.1:0-6614 GCA_036405095.1 Gemmata sp.
TCTGGCTCCTCGCGGCGGTGTGCTCGGCGCTGGGTGTACTCGCGAAATACCCGATGGTGCTGCTCCCGTGCGCGGTGTTCGGTTACCTGCTCTTCAACCGGCGCAAGGAGCTGCGGCGCCCGGGCTTTTGGATCTTCGCCCTCGGATCGGGCGCCGGGCTGGTTCCGGTGCTCGTGTGGAACGCATCAAACGACTGGCTCACCTTCCGGCACGTCGGCACCCAGGCCACGGGTACGGGGGGCAGTGGTTTCCGGTGGTTCGGGCCGCTGACGTTCGCTGTCGGGCAGGCCGGGTTCCTCGTCGGCGTGTGGTTCGTGATGTGGGTCGCGGCCGCGTGGAAGTACCGCCGGTCCGCGGACCCGGCGGTCCAGTTCCTGTGGTGGACCTCGGTTTCCGTGTGGGGGGTGTTCGCGGTCGCGAGCTTGAAAGCGTCCGGCCAGGTGAACTGGCCCGCCGCAGCCTACGTCAGCGGGTTCGTACTGTGTGTCGCGTGGGTCCGCGACCAATGGAACGGCCCGTATCGCAAGGTCGTCGCGCGCACCGTGGGCACCGGGGCTGTGATCGGGCTGGCGCTCTCGGCACTCGTTCACTTCCCCGGGCTGATGCGCCCCGCGCTCGCCGCCGCCGCGGGACCGGGCACCCCGCGCGACCCCGCCCCGATCCGCAAGTTCGACCCGACGGCCCGGCTCCGCGGGTGGACCACTTTGGCCAAAGAGGTGGACACCATCCGTGCCCGCGTGCGCTCCGAAACCGGTACGGAACCGCTGGTCGCCGGGACCGTTTGGAACGTACCCGGCGCGCTCGGGGTGTACTGCCAGGGGCACCCCGAAACGTATTCGTTCGGCCTCGCAATGGCCGACCGGCACTCGCAGTACGACGTGTGGCGGCCGAATCCCGTGGCCGACGCGCAAGAGTTCCGGGGGCGCACGTTCGTGTTCGTTGGGGACGGACTCCCCGCCGATACCGAGGTCTTCGAGCGGATCGAACTGCCGACCGTGGTGGTTTACCGCGAAGGGGGCGTTCCGGTAGCGGTCTGGTGGGTGTGGGTCGGGCACGGGTTCCGCGGCTTTCCGAAGCCCGCTTCCGGTCGCTACTGACCCGCACCACGAACCCGCGAACGCGGATCAAACATAAAGTGGTGGCGCTCCTGTGGGCACTTTAGCAACGGCGGAGAACTGGGCGGTCACGTGCGGCTCGTGTGCCTTCGCCTGGAAGCGCACCGGCGGTCTGTCCGACTACGAGCGCCAGGCGATCGAATCGCGCCCGTGCCCGGGGTGTGGCGCGTACACCCTCAGTTGCTCCGAACCGCGCCCCAAACCGGCCCGGCGCGAAACCCGTGAGGCTGTCCGCGCGCGGCGGGCCGCGTGACCCAAATCACCAAACGTTTCACGCGGGATCCAACATTTCCCGTACCGGGAGCTGCGACCGGCCGGGCGCGTGCCACCTCTTCACAATGAGGAGCGGCCCGCGCCCCGCCGGTCGCGGCGCGTTTGTGCGTCTGGTACAATCACCCAAGCTGTGCCGCACCTCGGAGCTTCACCCATGGAACGCTGGCCGCTCGCGCTCGTGTGTCTCGGTTCGGGTCTGCTCGGCGGGTTGCTCGTTTCGCAGCGCCTGATCGGCCAACCGCCGCCCGCGCCGCCGGCGCTGCCACCGCTCCCGGGGCGCGATTCCCAGTCGCTCGCCCCCGTTGTCAAGCGGGTACTGCCCGGCGTGGTGTGTATTGAGGGCAAGGGCCGCGCCAAACGGGTCGCGGGCGAGGACACGGACCCCGGGTTCGGGTCCGGGGTGCTCATCGACCCGACCGGCGTTATACTCACCAACAACCACGTCGTAAACGACCTCGACGCGGTCGATGTGACGCTCACCGACGGCCGCACGTTCACCACCGCCGACATCCGCCGCGACCCCAAGAGCGATGTCGCGCTGATTAAAATCGAATCGAAGGAGCCCTTGCCGTTCCTGGAGTTCGGTGACAGCGACCAGATGGATGTCGGGGACCGCGTTCTGGCGATCGGTGCCCCGTTCGGCCTGACCGGTTCCGTTACGAGCGGCATCGTGAGCGCGCGGGGCCGCAACAACCTGAAGCTGAACCAGGCGGAAGACTTCATTCAGACCGACGCCGCGATGAACCCCGGCAACAGCGGCGGCGCCCTCGTGAACCTGGACGGCAAGTTGATCGGTCTGACGGCCGCGATCAAGACCCGTAGCGGCGGGTTCCAGGGCATCGGGCTCGCGGTGTCCAGCAACCTCGCGAAGAAGGTCGGCGCCGATCTCCTGAAGAACGGCGGCGCGCCGCGCAGGCAGGCCTTCGGAATCGCGGTGCGGGACCTGGACGAGATCGCCGCGAAGCGCGCCGGCGCCCCGTCCCTGAACGGCGCGGTGGTGACGCGCGTGGACGACGGTTCCCCAGCCTCAAAGGCGGGTGTGCTCGCGGGCGATGTCATCACGAAGATCGACGGCGAGGTGGTTCGTCACGCTCAGGACGCCCAGCGTGTGATCGCGGGACTGCCCGCAAACCGGACCACGGACGTGCTACTCTGGCGGGACGGCAAGTTCTACATCGGCAAGGTTAAGGTTGACGAGGAACGCCAGGCACTCAAGCCGGACCACGAAGATGTGGGCGGAGTTCCGGAGCCGCTCTCCGGCGGGGCGGGTATCGATGCGGTGGGAATCACGGTCACCGACCTGACCGCCGAATCGGTCAAGAAGAACGGCTGGCCGGCGGGGCTCAAGGGGGCAGTGGTTACGGACGTGAAGCGGAACGGCCTTGCCGAGGCCGCCGGGCTCGTGCGCGGCGCCATCATTCTCAAAGTGGACAAAACCGTCGTGACCTCGGCCGCAACTTTCGACCAGGCGCTCAGGAGCGCGAGCGCCGAAAAGGGCGCGCTGCTTCACGTCCTGAAACAAAACGGCGATGTGGATTTCGTGATCCTTAAGCTGAAATGACGCGCGCCGAGCGTGAGGGCGCGTTCGACCCTTGAGCCGCTGTTCCCCTCAGAAGGGCAAAGTGATGATCCCGCTCCCAACGCTCGACGCGCTCGATGAGGTCACGATCCCCACGCCCTGTACCGTGCCCTGGGACGAGATGCACGGCGACCACCGCACGCGCTTCTGCGACCGGTGCCAGCAGAGCGTTCACGATGTGAGCGAACTGACTCGCGCCGAAGCGCTGGAGTTGATCGGCGCCGGTGGGGCGCTCCCGTGTTTGCGGCTCTTCAAGCGCCCCGACGGCCGCGTGATGACCGCCGATTGTACCACCCGCCGCGAGCGCGCACACAAGTGGCTGAGCCGCCGCTCGAAATGGGCCGCGGCACTGTTTGCAATGGCCTTCTTTGCGGGTTGTGATCGTTTTCCGGGCGCCACTGCGGGCGCCCCCTGCCGTTCACAGACCCCGGCGTCCTTCATTGAAGAGGCCGCACAGCACGTCGCTGACGGAGTGGCAACAGAAGCGAACGTAAAATGATCCCCCGGCGAATCATTTTCGGGCAAGACTTGAAGGAGAGGAAGAAACCAAGCACTGCCGGAGTTACAACGAAGATGTGTTTCGGGCTCGGGTCCGTTGCGCCCACACGCCGATCCCGCACACGGTGCCGAAGAGAACCGCCGCCGTGACGGACTTGCCCAGCGCGGCCCCCAAAGGCCATTTGGAGCAGCACGAATACCGCCAGTACTTGTTTAGCCTCCCTCACCACCTCCACCAAATAGCGAAAGATCGAGGACGTGAAGTCGGTGGGTACGGTGTGCCCGGAATTACGGAGCCAAGGCGGTCGGTGATCGGCTCTCACTTTGCGGGCCGAGGAATCGCTCGGCAAGTGACCGCCGACGTGTAATCAACCTGACTGAGTAGACGGGAATCGGTTCATCGGGATTGGCGGTTGGCTTGTACGCCAACTGGCCGCCGGCCCGGACGATTTCCGACGGTGCCCAGAACTTGGTAGTCCCCGCTCGGAGCGTCGGGCCGCCAAGAAAATCGGCCATCGGCAGCGTGACACGTCCTTCTGTGTCTGTCGTACCTTCGGCGTTTTTCGGCTGGTTGAGTGTCAAGATCGAGGCATAGGACACGTTGACGGGAACCCCAGCTGCTGGCTGTCCGGTGTCAGTCCGGGTCACGACGATGTCGACTGGCCGGGAGGAATAGATGGCCAAGCAGCCGTTCGAAAAGCAGCAGGTGACAACGGCCATGACCGTGAGCGTCCGGTGCCGGAGCATCCGCAGCCTCCTGAGGGTGATGACCGATCGTCATGCGGTGCGACGGCGAAACTGGTGGAGGGATACCGATCCGACTTCTCGTCCGCAACGCCATTTGTTACAGGGTAGCGTGGCCGGGGGCATCACGCTCTTACTGGGTCCAGCCTGGCTAATGCTCCCACCGGAAGGCTGCAACGCTAGGATTTTCGGCCTTTCCGTCGGACCACGGGAGCATTAGCCAGGCTGGACCCAGTATTTGGCAGGTGGCGCTCAACAGCGTGGGGCCTG
This sequence comes from Gemmata sp., assembly GCA_036405095.1. Taxonomy (GTDB): domain Bacteria; phylum Planctomycetota; class Planctomycetia; order Gemmatales; family Gemmataceae; genus Gemmata. Next base: position 4,480 of record DASWYH010000348.1, read on the forward strand.
GCAGCCATCAGTTGCCGAACGCGCGTAAAGTTTGGCTGACATGATTCACGACCGAGAGCGGCCGACGGCGGCACGTCTCGAACACGGACATCAACACGCCCTGCGCCCTCACTCCCGTGGCCGTCCGGTTCCCGCCCCACACCTTGCGGTTCACCACGGCCGGGCGGATGGCCTGCTCGACCTTCCAGTTGCTCGGCTCGATCCGCGGGTCGAACACGAACGCGAACCACTGCTCGAAGTGATTCCGCAGGTGCCTCGCCAGCGTCGCGTACTCCGGCACGGCGCGCGGCCGGCGTACCAGATCCAGCAGGCGCTGATCGAACGTCACCCGGTGCGTGCCGAGTTGGTCGTCGGTACGCGCCCCCGGCACATACTCGTTGCGCCAGTGGATCGCCTCGGTGAATAGCGCGATTATCTGGCGCGGGAACCGCGCGGCCCCGCGTGTGGCACCCGCCAGCAGCTCCCGGGTGCGACGCAGCACGAGGGCCACGCACTGCTGGTGGATTGCCCCCTCGAATCGCTCGTAGGAGGCGAACCCGTCGTGGCTCAGGACGCCCGACCAGTCCCGCCCGATCACTCGCTCCAGGGCGTCGGCACTGTGCTCAGGGTCGATGGCGTACGCGGTGGCCCGGTCACCGACCCAGACATGGAGCCATGCCGGGTGCCCTCCGATGCGCCACTCCGTCTCATCAGCCCCGATCTGCTCGGACGACCGCACCTCATCGAGGATCAGCGTGTAGTCCGGCTCCAGTCGGGCTGCGGGCCGCTGGCCGATCTGGGGGCTGGCTCCGCGGGTCAACTTGATGCCGAAGAGGGTCTGGAACACCGACGCGACCTTCCCGTGCGACAGGCCCAGTTGGGCATGCAGGACGGCGGCAGCCTGGGCACCGGGACCGACCTGGCTGGCTGCTGCGCCCAATACGTCGGACGTCTGGAGCGGGTGCCGGCCCTGGGTCCGCTTGCCGCACGCGTCGCATCGCCCGATGTGGACCAGGAACTTGCGGACTAGCGGCGTGCGGGGGATGTCGGTCTGGAACTGGTCGGCCGTGCCGGTCTCGACGAGGGTCCCCGGCAGAGCGGGCACGCGTCGGGCAGGTGCGCCTCGTGGCACTCGGCCACCGACTCGGGCGGGGGTGGGCGGTGGCCGTGCTAGCCGTGGGCGTCCCCGACTTGCGGCCCGGCGTCTTCGGGTCAGACTTTGGTGGACCCTTGCGGACAGGTGCCGCTTGGCGCTTGCCAGCGCGTGTGGCCTCGTCCAGCCGCCGAGCTGACCCGGCGGCTTGGGCCGTGAGTTCGGCAATCTGCTTGGAGAGTTCCCGGCAGCCGGCACATGCGGACGCGTCCATACCAGGATGTTACCAGATAGGCCGCTGACCCACCGCGCCGTGTGCTGGTCGGGGCGCTAAACAAGTACTACCGCCAGGAGTCGTAACAGGCTGAAGACCACGGACCGCTATAGGTTATTCAATGGCACGCCTCCGGATGCGAAACAAAAATCTCAATATTTATTAACTTCCACAACAATAGCGCGGGGAGCAGCGTAGATCAAACGCTGTGGCCGGACCGGTTCGAATCTGCGGTCCAAAATCGTGGGCGGTGCTATCACAAGTCCCCATGCCCTATGAGGTTTCAATGCCTTGGGTGTTCCACTTCACCCTTGATGCATTGGGGAAGGGTGAAACCATGTGCGCTCATGGACCTTAACAGAAACTCCGGGATCTGGAAGCAGTGCCCCGGGGCGTAACTCTCAGGGCCACGAAGATAGAGGTAACTCTTGGGCACATAGAATGGCGTAATGATCTTTTCGTGGCTCCGTGCGCGCCGGCGGCGGAAACGGCTCGCCGAACCGTTCCCGATCCGCTTCCTCGCCATCATCGAGCGGAACGTCGGGCACTACGCGCTGCTCCCGGACCCGCTCCGGGCGAAACTGCGAAACGCGACCACCATACTCCTCGCCGAAAAGCGGTGGCTCGGGCGCAGCGGCCTGTTCGCCAACGAGGAGATGCGGGTGACGATCGCGGCCCAGGCGGCGCTGCTGCTGCTCGGGCGCGAAGACTATTTCGATTCCGTGCGTGAGGTGGTCGTTTTCCCGACGACGTTCCGAACCCCGCGCCCCGAAGACGGCTGGGAAGACG
>DASWYH010000349.1:0-5945 GCA_036405095.1 Gemmata sp.
ATGTCGAACAGCCGCCTGAGCCCGTGATCCTGGTACGGTTTGGTGCGGTCACCGGTCCAAGCGGTGTGCGGCTGGAGCCACCGGCCCGCGTTCCCGTGGCACGCTTCGCAACTGACGCCCTGCTCCCGGAGCGCAACCACCTCGGGGGTCGGCGCCTTCTCGGCGAGCGCCGGGTTCGTGTGGCACGCGAGGCACCGCGCGTCGTCGGTCGCTTTTGTGCCCGGCCGGTACTTCGCCATGATGTCCGCCGCGGTCACCGTCACCGGGCGCTGCGGGCGCTCGGTCAGCAGGCTGTACGCAGCGGTGTGCGGGTCGGCCGCGGCCCAGCAGCTCCCCGAGGACTGCCAGCAATCGGCCCCGCGGTCGCCGCTGAGGGCTTTTGTGGCCGGCGCCCCGTGGCACGCGGCAGCCATGCACCCGGCCATCCCGACCGCCCGGTCCTCGGCCTTCTGTCCGGCGCCGCCGCCGCCCGGGGTCACCGGTCCGGGCACGACGACGGTGTCCGGTTTGGTGACCCGGGCCGCACCGACGGCGACCGCGATGCCGAGGACGGCCGCGGCCAGTGTGACGAGAACTGTACGCGCGCTGAGGTTCATTGTCAGCCGATTATGGGGAGACGATCGTTGAGAATGCGGCACACGAGACGCGCCCGCCGGTGCGTCCACCATGTTCGGTGTTTTCGGGCCGAACGGCAAGCGCCCTTCATCGAGAATGCGCGGCACAGGGTCGCGCCCTCACGGCCGAACCGGAGCGGGGGCGCCACGGGGGCGCCGCAACAGCATTCGGCGAGTCGGTTCGGCCCCGCGCCGGGAGCGGTCACCGCTCGAGCCCCGAAGCGCCCCGTTGTGGGTCGCGAGCCCGCGGCACCACTATCCCACACTCCGCGCCCGATTTCCAGGCGCGCGGGCCGGGGCGTGCCACAGCGCCCGTGCGCAACGGGCGGTGCGAGCAGCGGACAAAAAGTTCCTGTTTCTGAATGTTGACCGCCTCGTGTATGCGAGTTACTATCCTGACCGTAACCAACACCACGACGAATTTATCGGAGCCCCGAGTGCTACTCGGAAAGACGAAGACCGTTCCGCGGCGGATCGCCACCATCGCGGTCGCCACCGTTGGCACTTCGGTCGCGGTCCTCGCCCTCGCGTGGCTCGGCAGCCTCCTCACGCTCTGGGCCTGGCCCCCGCTCCCGAGCAGCGCGTTCGGCATCTCGTGCGGCATCCTCGGCGGCGCCGTTATCACCTTCGAGATGCTGCTGGTGTTCCGCAAGATGTTCCGCCGGTTCCGGCTCGGGCGCACCCGCACCTGGATGCGGCTCCACATCTGGCTCGGGCTCCTGTGCCTCCCGATCATCTGGATTCACGGCGGGTTCGGGTTCGGCGGCCCGCTGCCCGCCACCACCATGATCCTGTTCCTGTTGGTCATCGGGAGCGGCATCTGGGGCCTCGTCATGCAGCAGTGGCTGCCGCAGAAGATCCTCGCGGACATCCCGGGGGAGACGATCGCCTCGCAGATCGACCGGCTCGGCGAGTACAACGCGGACGAGGCCCGCCAGGTCATCACCGCGCTCACCACCGTGCCCCCGGAAACCGAATCGGCCGAACCGCTCATCAGCGGGCCGCTCAAGGTCGAAATCGAAACGTTCCGCGACGCGGTGCTGCTCCCCTATCTGGAGCGCGGCAGGTGGTCCCGGTCGCCGCTGACCGCCCCGGCGGAAGCCGAGCGCCGGTTCGCGCGGCTCCGCGAGGCCGTCCCGCCGGCCGCCCGCAGCGCGCTCGACAAGCTCCAGGGGTTCGCCGACCTGCGCCGCCGCTGGGACGACCAAAAGACGCTGTTCGCGTGGCTCCACGCCTGGTTCCTGGTTCACGTCCCGCTCTCGTGGGCGATGTTCGCCCTCATGATCCTCCACGCGGTCAAGGCGCTGAAGTACTGGTGAGCCCCGATCCCGGTGGGCCGCGCGGGCACCGGAACCGCGCCCCACGAAATCGGCCCCGCGGACCCCGAGCACTGAACACTGAACCCTGGTGAACGATGCCCCGCTCCCCAAGTCGCGACCTCTCGGACCGGTTCACCGGGCGGCGCGGGTACTTCCGCAGCCCCGACGCGTTCCGGAGGGGCCGGCGCGCGCTCACGGTCGTCGCGCTCCTCGCGGCCGGCGCGTGGGCGGCCGTTGATGTCGCCAAACCGGCCCAGCGGGTCCAGTACTCGCACTCCCACGGCCGGCTCGCCGAGGTCCACGCCGCGTTCGAGTACAACTGTGAGGCGTGCCACAAGGCCCACCGCGTGAGCCTCAACCCGCTCGACGCGTTCAAGGCCCGCGACCGGTGGCACGACCTCACGTGTGAGAAGTGCCACGCGGGGCCGCCGCACCACGTCGCGGTCAACGACAAGGCGCTCGCGTTCCACAACCGGTGCTCCAACTGCCACCACGACCACGAGGGCCGGTCCGGCTCGCTGGTGCGGCTCGCCGACAAGGATTGCAACTGGTGCCACGCGGACCTCGGGAAGTACTACGTCCCCGAGCAGTCGGTCACGAAGACCCACGGCGAACCGCCCTTCGCGAACGCGGTCACCAACTTCGTGAAGGACCACCCCGAGTTCCGGTCGCTGGACATCAGCAAGAGCCCGCGGACGCTCACGTTCAGCCACGCGGTCCACATGAGCCCCGGACAGGCTTACGGTCCCAACGGGAAAGAAGCGATGACCGTCGCCCGGCTCAACGCCATTGGCGGCCCCGCGGCGGTGGCCCGGTACGCGCCCGGGCTGACCGTGGAGAAGGACGCCAACACCAAGATCGAACTGAACTGCGCCTCGTGCCACGCGCTCGATGCGGGCACCGGCACGAAGGCGTTCGACGCGGTGAAGGGCACGCTCGCGAAGGGCGACCCGGTGCGGGCGCTGCTCCCGCCCCGGGCCGAAGGGGCGTACTTCCTCCCGACCACCTTCGAGGCCCACTGCCGCTCGTGCCACCCGCTCGCGGCGAACGAGGGCGTCGTCGAGCGGAACGGCCTCAAGTTCCTGCTCCCCCGGTTCGACGTGCCGCACCGGCTGCAACCGGCGGACCTCCGCCCGGTCCTGAAAGCGGGGTACATCAAGGGGCTCCTCGCCGCCGGGCGCCCGCTGGACGCTCCCAAGGACACCGGGTCGGCCCCGATCGGGAAGCTGGACCCGCAGCAGCCGCCGCCCCCGCCGCGCTCCCCGCTCGGGGACGAGGCCGACCGGCTGGCCGACACCGCCAACCGGCTCCTGCTCACCCCGCGGGCCCAGTTGGAGGCGGGGCAGAGCGCGTGCTACAAGTGCCACGTCCGCGAGCCGGGCACCGAGGGCGAGAAGGCGCGGATCGCGAAGGTGCCGGACCGCACCGTGTGGCTCAAGCACGCGAAGTTCAACCACGCGTCGCACCGCGGGGCCACCTGCGCGACCTGCCACCCGGGCACCGGACCCGCGTACTTCGACGACCCGAACAGGGCGAACGAGCCGGAACCGGTGCAGATCGTCGGCATGAAGCACTGCCGCGCGTGCCACGCGCCGACCGGCACCGTCGTCGAGCTGGAGGGCGCGGGCAAGCTCGTCGGCGGCGGCGCCCGGTTCGGCTGCACCGACTGTCACCGCTACCACAACGGCGACCTCCCGCTCCAGGGGCGCGGTGCGGCGGCCCGCGCCGCCGGCACCCCGCTGTCCCTGCGCGAGTGGCTCACGGGCAACATCAAGGACAACTGAGGGGGTAAGGGGGGCGGGCGGGCCGATCCGGTTCGCCCCGCTCCCGGCTCCGGTTCGCTCGGTCCCTACCCCCCTCCCCTAACCCCGACTCACACGATGATCGTCCAGCGGCTCCGCGACATCCAGAACCGGTTCGGCTTCCTCCCCGACGGGGAGCTGCGGGCGCTCGCGCACGAGATCAACGTGCCGCTGCACAAGATCGAGGAGGTCAGCAGCTTCTTCCCCGCGTTCAAGCTCGAGCGGACCAACCCGCCCGAGATCGAGATGCGGGTGTGCCGCGACCTCACCTGCCACCTGCGCGGGTCCGCGGCGCTGCTCAACGAGCGCACCGGGCTCCCGGTGCTCGCGGCCGAGCTGTCCGAACGGACCGGCAAAACGGTGTGCGTCGAGGGGGTCTCGTGCCTGGGCCGGTGCGACCGCGCCCCGGCCGTGTGGGTCGAGACGCGCCCCATGCCCGAGGACGTTCACGCCTGGGTCTACGCCGGGCGCGACGGCCGGTTCCTGGAGGGCGTCCTCACGGACCTGGCCGAGGGCCGCACCCCGCCCGAACCGGACACCGACGCGGGGTACGAGCCCCACACCAACGCGAACCGCGGGTACGCGGTGCCCAAGGGCGTGCCGACCACGGACCCCGAGCACCCGCCGCTCAAGACCGCCGGCTGGTCCCTCGACATCTACGGGCGCCAGGGCTGGCCCCGCGACTACCGCGCCGTCAAGCGGTTCACCGATTACCTCTCGAAACTGATCCGGCCGCTGGTCCCGCCGCCCCGCGACCTGGGCGGCAAGGATCTGGAGAGCTACGTCCAGCGGTTCCACCCGCTGCTGTGGGAGCTGAAGACGTCCAACCTGCTCGGGATGGGCGGGGCCGGGATGCCGGCGTACCAGAAGTGGCTCGACGTGTGGCAGCAGCCCGGGAACGAGAAGTACATCGTCTGCAACGGCGACGAGAGCGAGCCCGGCACGTTCAAGGACCGCGAGATCCTGTTGCGGATGCCGCACCTCGTGGTGGAGGGCATGATCCTGGCGGGCCTGATGACCGGCGCCACCAGCGGGCACATCTACATCCGACACGAGTACTTCGAGCAGATCCACGCCGTCAAGGAGGAGATCAAGCGGGCCGAGGAGCTGGGCGCGTGCGGCACGAACGTGTTCGGCTCCGGGCGCAACTTCCCGGTGGAAGTGTTCGAGAGCCCCGGCGGGTACATCTGCGGCGAACAGTCGGCGCTCATCGAGGCGATGGAGGACCGCCGGGGGCAGCCGCGGAACCGGCCGCCGGAACTCACCGCCAACGGGTTCCGGGACAAGCCGACCGTCGTGAACAACGTGGAGACGCTCGCGTGGGCGCCCGGGATCGTGCTGTTCGGCGGCGACAAGTACGAGATGGGCGGGTGGCGGCTCCAGGCCGATCCGAAGATCAAGTTCGGCGGGCGCCGGCTGTTCTCCGTGAGCGGCGACGTGGCGCGCCCGGGGGTGTACGAGGTCGCCATCGGGCTCACGCTCGGCGAGCTCTTCACCGGCGACAAGTACTGCGGCGGGATCAACGGGCCGCTCAAAGCGGTGGCCGCTTCGGGGCCGTCCGGCGGGCTGGTCCCGGCCAAGCTCCCGGTGGACCCGAAGTTCGACGAGCAGCGGCGGGCCGAGGCCGTTTCCCGCATCCGCGACCGGTCCGCACAAGATGCGGACTTCATGGAGTGGTTCCTCCGGACCTACTTGCCGCTCGGGGCCACCGAACTCGACCTGCTCAAGATCCCCCTGGACCTGAACTTCTTCCGGCACCTGAACGGGACGCTCCGGCTCCCCGTCGAGGCGATGCTGGGGGCCGCCATCACGGTGTACGCGGGCGACGTGGACGTCCTCGACCAGGCGGTGAACTACACGCAGTTCTACCGCAACGAGTCGTGCGGGAAGTGCATCCCGTGCCGCCTCGGGTCGCAGAAGCTGGTGCAGATCGGCGAGGGGCTGCTGAGGAGCCGCGACGCGGGCCGGCCGGTCGCCGGGGACGCCCTCGCCACCATCAAAAAGGATGTCAAAGAGATCACGAAGACGTTACAATTGACGTCGATCTGCGGGCTCGGGTACGTCGCCCCGATCCCGATGGCGACGGCGCTCGAGTACTTCATGAGCGACGCCCCGAAGAAGCCACGAGGTTGAAGAACGTGGGCCGCGCAGAAGGCCGCGGGCGGTTGAAACCGCGACCGGCGCCCGCGCTCGCAACGGCCCACCACACG
>DASWYH010000350.1:0-4385 GCA_036405095.1 Gemmata sp.
GCGAACTGCGACATCGCGTTCATCTGGCCCCCGGCCGGGCTCGCGGTCGCGGTACTGTTTCGCGCGGGCCTCCGGTTGTGGCCCGGGGTGTTCCTCGGCGCCCTCATTTGCCAGCTCCCGCTGTTCCCCTGGTGGGTCGCACTGGGGATCGCGGGCGGCAGCACGGTCGGCGCGGTGCTGACGGTCCGGGTGCTGCTCCGCTTGGAGTTCGACGCCGGGGCGGCCGGGCGCCGGGACCTGTACGCCTTCCTGTTCGCCGGGCTCGCCGGGACGACCATCGCGGCCACCAATGGGATCCTCTGGCGCGGGGCCGGCGGGTTCCCCGTGGAGCGGCTGCTGACCGGATGGTTCGTTTGGTGGCTCGGGTCGACGGCCGGGGTGCTCGTCTTCGGTCCGCCGCTGCTCACCGCGACCGTGCCGCGGCTCGACCGCGGCGCGGTGCGATCCGCGCTGGTGCTGCTGCTCACGGTGGCGCTCACCGCGCTCGCGTTCACCAACCTGGTGGAACCGAAATATCGCTCGCTGATGGTGTTCCCGCCGTTCTTGCTGCTCATCTGGGTGGGGATGAACGAGCGGCTCCGCACGGGCTCGCTGCACGTCGTGGTGATTGCCGCGTTCGCGATCGGGAGCGCGTCGGCGGGGGCGGGCGCGTTCGGGCACGCAGCCGACTTGACCAAGATGCTCATGGTGTGGGCGCTCGGCACCACCGCGGCGCTGATCGTTCTGGCGATGACGACCACCCTCGCCGAACGGGAGCGCGCGGAGGCGGCCCTCGTGGGGGCGGCGCGCGAGTACCAGAGCCTCGTGGACTGCACCCCGGCCGCGATCGTGCGGTACACCCCGGACGGGACGCTCACCTTCGCCAACGAGACCCTGTGCCGGCTCCTCGGGCACCCGCGGGAGTTCCTCCTCGGGCAGTCCGTGCTGGACTTCATCCCGGACATGCCCCGGTCCGAACGGGTCGCCGACCTGCCGGTCGCGCCCGCGTTCTCCGGACCCCCGTCGGGGGTCTCCGGGATGATCCGCCGGGCCGACGGCTCGTGCCTCTGGTACCGGTGGACCGCGCGGCTCATCCGGACCGCTGGCGGGCGCGACGAGTTCCAGGCCGTGGGCATCGACCTGACCGAGCGCCGACAGGCGGAAGCGGAGCGCGCCACACTCGAGCGCAAGATGCAGGACACGCAGCGCCTCGAAGCGCTCGGGGTGCTGGCCGGGGGCGTGGCGCACGACTTCAACAACCTGCTCGCGGGCGTCCTCGGGCACGCGGAACTGGCCGTGGTGTCGCTCCCCGAGGGGCACCCGGCGCGGGTCCACCTCGCGACCGTGCTCAGCGGGGTCGCACAGGCCGGTGGGCTCACCCGCCAGCTGCTCGCGTACTCCGGCAAGGGCCGGTTCCTGCTCAAAACGATCAACCTCAACGAGCTGATCAAGCAGACGACGGACCTCCTGCGCCTCACCCTGCCCAAGAAGGTGAACCTCGCCCTGAACCTCGCGCCCGCGCTGCCCCCGATCACCGGCGACGACGGTCAGATCCGGCAGGTGCTGATGAACCTGCTCATCAACGCCGGTGAAGCGATCGGCGACCGGGCCGGGAGCGTGATCGTGACCACCGCGATCCACGACCTCGCGCTCGACGCGGTCAGCGGGGGCGTGTACAGCCCGGCGGCCCCGGGGCAGTTCATCGAACTCATCGTTTCCGACACCGGGTGCGGGATGGACGACGCCACCAAGGCCCGGCTGTTCGACCCGTTCTTCACCACGAAGTTCACCGGGCGCGGGCTCGGCATGTCGGCGGTGCTGGGCATCATCCGCGGGCACGGCGGCGGCATCCGCGTGGACAGCCGGGTCGGGTTCGGGACCCAGTTCACGGTGCTGCTCCCGGTCGCCGCCGAGAACGTGCCGGGCGCGATTCACACGCCCGCGCAGCCGAGCGCACTGGTCGAAACACCGGTCGCCATCGACACCAAGCGCCTGCGCCGCCCCCCGCCTGCGGCGGGTCCGCAACCGGAAGCGGCGCCGGTCGCAGTCGTCGAGAACCGGGGGCTGGCGCTCGTCGCGGACGACGAACCGACCGTCCGGCACGTCGGCGAGTTGCTCCTCCGCCAAATGGGTTACGAGGTATTAACCGCGACCAACGGCGAAGAGGCGGTGACGCTGTTCACGGCGCACGCCGACCGAGTGCGTGTGGTGCTCCTCGACCTGATGATGCCGGTTATGGACGGAACCGAGGCGCTGGCCGCGATCCGCAACCAATCGATGGTCCCGGTGATCTTGTGCAGCGGGTACACATCCGAAGCGGTGCCCGAAGAGCTGGCCGCGGACGCCGCAACGGGGTTCCTCCAGAAGCCCTACGCCCGCAGCGAACTACAGGTGGCCCTGACGGCAATTGGCGTGTGACCCGCGTTCACTCGGCACACCCGTTCACCAGCCACTTCAAACAGACCACCGACGCGACCCCGGACCGGTCGGGCGACCGTGTACCGGGGTGCTTCGTTCCCGAATCGTGGTCCCCGGGAGTAATGACTCTTTCAAGCGCTTCTCGGGTGAACCGGGAAAAAGCAGCAGAGCTTGTGCGAAGGCCGCTTGCCACACAAGGTTTGGGCACAAGCACAACGGCTGGTGCGCCGTTGTGGCGGGGCGCTCTCACGGTTCCTTTTGGGGTTCTTGGGCCACCTTATTTTCGAGGAACCAGCGGTCCCCGACTTTCTTGAAATACAGCGTGCGGCCCTTGATCGCGTCGTGCGCAGCGGACGCCGTCGGGTCCGCCTCCGAGAACGTCCCCTCGCGCAGGATCTTGCGCAGGTCCTTCAGCGTCTGAGGGCTCTCCCGCATCTTCTCTTCGATGTCCTTCTGGAGCTGTTGGAAGGCGAGGGTGCGGGCCTTGTCCGCAACGACCGCGCGGAACGCCTTGGGGTCGAGCGGCACCCGGTCTTCGGGTTGGACCCGGTCCGGGTTCGCCCGCTGGAAGTCGCGCAGTTGGGCGAGTTCGCGCCCGACGGTGGCCTCGAACCCCTTCGCGCGATCGGCGACCGCCTCGTCCACGAACTTGGGGTCGAGGACGTGCGCCACGAGGTACGCGTACTGCCCCGCGTCGATCAGCGCGAGGGCCGTCTTCAGGGTCTCTTTCGGGTTGGTTTGCGGGGACACCCGGACGCGCGAGGGCACGCCGTACCGCGGGGGCGGGTCTTTGGGCACCTGCGCCTGAACCAGAACCACGGTCCCGAGCAGCACCGCAAACGCGAGAGCGGGTCGCATGGGGTGAATCCCTCCGGGTAACATTCCAGGGCCACTACGTACCTCCAATTTACCCGCGCCGGGCCAAGCGGCTCCACACCAAGCCCGAAAGACCAGGGAGATTTGGCACCGACGGCGCCGAGGGCGCGGGGGACGCCATTTGAGAGGTCGCGGTGCGGGCGACACCGGGGGAGGTGCCAGTTGAGTGCGCACTCTCCTCTTCCGCCTCCCGCGATACAATCAGGGCATGGCAGGCAACACATTCGGCAAACTGTTTCGCGTCACCACGGCGGGCGTCAGCCACGGCCCCGGGAACGTGTGCATCATCGACGGGTGCCCGGCGGGGCTGGAACTCTCCGCCGAAGACCTGATCCCGGACCTGCGCCGCCGGCGCCCGGGGCAGAGCAAGCTCACCACCCAGCGCGATGAGCAAGATCTCCCCGAAATCTGGTCCGGCGTGTTTGAAGGCAAGACCGACGGCACGCCGATCGCCATCACGATCCGCAACAGCGACCAGCGCAGCGCGGACTACGGCGACATCAAGGACAAGTACCGGCCCGGGCACGCCGATTATACGTTTGACGCGAAGTACGGGTTCCGCGACTACCGCGGCGGCGGGCGCTCCAGCGCGCGAGAGACGGCGAGCCGGGTCGCGGCCGGCGCGATTGCCAAGAAGCTCCTCGCGCGCGAAGGGGTGCGCGTCCTGGGGTACGTGAAGCAGGTCGGCGCCATCACCGCGGACGTTCCCGACCCGACCGCGGTGACGCTCGAACAGGTCGAAGCCACCCCGGTGCGGTGCCCGGTCTCCGAGACGGCCGCGCAGATGATTCAGCTCATCGACGACGTGCGCATGGACCGCGATTCGATCGGCGGCGTTTGCGAGCTGGTCGCGGTGGGCGTGCCCCCCGGGTTGGGCGAACCGGTGTTCGACAAGCTCAAGGCCGATCTCGGCAAAGCGCTCCTCTCGCTCCCGGCGGTGCTCGGGTTCGAGTACGGCGCGGGGTTCGCGGTCGCCACCATGCGCGGCAGCGCGAACAACGACGTGTTCGTACCACCCGAAGCGCACGAGTCGCCGGTCGCGCCGGACGCCGCCGACTGCAACGCGACGGTGTGGGAGCCGAAACAGGGGCCGCGTGTGCGCACCGAGTCGA
>DASWYH010000351.1:0-4439 GCA_036405095.1 Gemmata sp.
AGGGCGCACAATGTTTCAAGTTCGGTCCCCACATCGTCGCGATACCCCACTCGCGGGAGAAGAGAGAGCAACTCGACGGCGTCCAGTTCCTCTGAGCGGAGCCGGCGCGTGAGGTAGTGGTCGCGGAAGAACCCGAAAACCGAATCGATTCTGCCACCCGCTGGAACTAATCGGTCATGATTGCACAGATCGACGGCAAGGCGCACAAAACCTTCAGCGAGGTTTGCATACGCCCGGCGACGTTCCGATTGCAGTGTGGGAAAGTTTTGTTGCAAAACAGTATCGACTTCGTCGTCCTCAAGGCGCTCAAGCCGGATCTCACCGGCATCGCCTTTTCGCTGTAGGCTGTTATCAATTGCGATAACCCGCAAGCGATTCGAGCAGCCTTGGACGATCCGCTCAAGGTCGACGCGATAGGTCAAGGAACACTCGTCGGCCACCAGAACCGCCTGCGCGTCCGGGTTTTTAGAGACAACCCGAGCGAAGTCTAAAGCGTGCTGCTCGTCATTCGTCACGGCGACCAGCGCGTGGAGGTTCGGATCACCCCACAGGGCTTCACAAATGTTCCGTGATTTACCGACCCCCGCTTCCCCCTGAACCGTGAGGAGTCCGATACTACGGAGGCTAAAATCGACGTACTGCTGAACGGCAGCCGCCATCGGTCCCCAAGTTGCGGGCCGCACGAAATGAGCCGTCAGCGTCATGAATTCCTGGCGCCAATCGTGGATCGACCGAAGGGATTGGAGGTGGGGCCGAAAGTACCCCGCGATGGTCCCCGGGAAGTTGTTAGCCCAAAGAGCCATATCGGTTGCTGTGACAACCAAGACGGACTGTGCGTTGGCATTAATCTTTTGGGCTTCATCTGTCAACCAGCCTGCCCACTCGGCTTTCTTTGCGGGAGCCATGTCAGCTGCGATGCAAAAGCGGTAGCCGTAACCCTGTTTGATTAGCTTTTCCGCGTAAGGCTTCAGGATCTCTTTGCGGAGGGCGGCCTCTTGGCCTCCTTTGGCCTGGATATTCCCCGTTGGTTGGGCCTTGAACTGCCAGCACGTCGGTACAGCAAGAGTCCCAGATGGGTCGTTCGGCACGGGTTGGTCGATAGCAGCATCGACCCCGCCATCTGGTTCGGTATCATTTACGTTCAGACGAATTCGGTCGCCTGAAACGCCCCCCTTGGTTGCCTGCGCGGCGAGAAGCGCGTTTACGAAACTCACAAAGCGAGGAGAATCACCTTGTAGCCCGATGACATCGGTCCCGTCGAGTTGCCAGACCGGTTTCATTCCCGCGGCTCCGATTGGTTGCGGATGAGGTTGTCATTCTATCGAACGGCAAGCAATTTCTCGCCCCCTTCCCAAACGTTCCTCCCACCGAGACGAGCGTATTGCAATGCCGCCGGGTGCCGTTATCCCATACCATCCCACGCGCCCAGTGGGCCGGCCCCGTCGTCGGCACCCTTGGCACCCCAACCCGAGATACGCTACGCCCCCACCGGGCGCATTCTTCGGGCCGAAGTCGTTTCCTATTTGCGCTTTGCGGATTGTGAGTTACGGTTAACAGTGTTTCGCACTCCGCGCCGCGAGTTCTGATGTTTGAGGACGCGTCTGATCTGATCGCCGCGAACGTGCCCGGGCTGCACTACGGCGTCGCCGTGGCGGACTTGGACCGCGGCCGGTGCTCGTTCGTGGTCGCCGGCTTCGCCGGGCCGAACCGCGTGCTCTCCTGGGCGCGGGGGATGCTGCGCGACAACACCCCACCCGAACTCGCCGACCCCGACGGCCCCTCGGTTGGGGTCGCCGCCGGGGACCTCGACGGCGACGGGGCGGAAGAGCTGTACGTCCTCAACTGCGACACCTTTTCCGGACCGAAGAAGGTCGCCGACCGGCTGTTCAAGCGCGACCCCGGCGGGGAGTGGGAGGACCTGTTCACCCACCCCGCGAACCGGGCCGCGCGGAACCTGTCCGCGGGCCGGAGCGTCGCCGTTCTGGACCGCCGCGGGGTGGGCCGGTACGGGTTCTTCGTGGCGAACCACGGGCGCCCCATGCGGCTCTACGAGCTGAACCCGGCGGGCACCCTCACCGACCTCGCCCCGCCCCTGGGCCTGGCGCGCACGGCCGGCGGGCGCGGGGCACTGGCGCTCCCGCTCTTCTCGCCCCACGTCGATCTGTTCTGCGCGAACGAGCACGGCCCGAACTTCGCGTTCCGCAACCTGGGCGGTGGCACGTTCGAGGAGATCGCGACGCCGCTCCAACTCCGCGACTGCGCCGAACACGCGCGCGGGCTCACGGCGTTCGACGCCGGGGGGGAGTTCGGGCTCGCGTGGGGCAACGCCGACGGCCCGCACCGCCTGATGGGGCGCGCGGGGGACCTCTGGAAGGACTTCGCGACGCCAGGGTTCGCGTTCCCGTCGGCGGTCCGAACGGTTATCGCGGCCGACTTCGACAACGACGGCAACGACGAGGTGTTTCTGAACCACCTGTGCGAACCGAACCGCGTGTACCGGGTCGAACCGGGCCGCGCGGGCCTCGACGTGACGATGCTGGACGCGGGCGCCGCACTCGACCCCGAGGGGTACGGCACCGGCGCCGCGGTGGCGGACATCGACGGCGATGGGGTGTTAGAGCTCCTCATCTCGCGGGGCGAAAAGGCCGCGCAGCCGCTGGGGGTGTTCAAGGCGCGCCGGGCGCACCCGAACTGGCTCCGCGTGCGCCCGCTGACCCGCTTCGGCGCCCCGGCCCGTGGCGCGGTGGTGCGCGCCGAGTACGGCGGCCGGGTGCGCGTGAAGGGCATCTGCGGGGGGAGCGGCTACCTGTGCCAGATGGAGCCCGTCGCGCACTTCGGGCTGGGCGCTGCGACCCGCGCCGAGCGGGTCACGGTGACGTGGCCGGACGGCGCCGCGGTCGCGGTGCTGAACCCCGGCGGGAACCGCGTGCTCACCGTCCCCTACCCGCGGGGGTGAAGTTGGAGTGCCCGACGCTCTGGCCCCTTTCGGGCGCCGCTCGTCGCAATGGCGACCACCTCACGAGTTTGTGTCAACACAACCCGCCGGTGCGGAAGACCTTTCCTTACGGTTCATGTGAACGGCCCGGAAGCGGGCGATTCCTATCGGGGTCTGGCGGCCTGACACGTCGGTCCGGCCCGGCTTGACTGGCACGCCCGCGGCGCGTTAGGCTCTCGCCATTGCCCACTTCACGAAGCGCACGGAGGCGCTGATGACTGAACCGACACGTTCCCCCTGGGCCGGTCGGCGGGTGCTCCTGACGGGCTGCACCGGGTTCCTGGGTAGCGCGGTGGCGCGCGAGCTGTTTGCCGCCGGGGCTGAAGTGGTGGGGCTGATCCACGACCGCTCCGGGGCCGAGGTTTTTGGCGCCGGAGCGGGCGCGCGCGCACATCTTATCCGGGGCCGAGCGGACAACGTGTTTCGCCTCCACTCCGCGATGGCGGTTCACGAGGTGGCGGCCGTGTTCCACCTGGCCGCCACCGACCCGTTCGCCGAGGACCGGGGCACGCACGCGGTTCTCGAAGCGGCGAAGCTGTACTCGCGCCGGGTGCCCGTGGTGGCCGTTCGGCCGCTCCAGCAGCTCTCGCTCCTGGGGCGGGCCGAGCCCCTGGGGGGGCTCAGTGTCGCGCGGTTCGGGGAGGTGTTCGGCCCCGGGGACCGCAAGGTGTTCCGCACGGTCCCGGCGACGGCCCTCGGGTTGCACGCCGACGACCCCCCCGCACTTGTTCCCGAAGGGCCGCCGACCGATTTCGTGTTCGTGCGCGACGCGGCCCGCGCGTGCCTGCGGGTCGCCGAGGATGTCGCGCTGCGCGGCCCCGGCGATTACCCCTTTCGGAGCGGGTGGCTGCTGAGCGCCCGGCGGATGTCGCTCGCGGTGCGCGACGTGTTCAACGGGGCCGCGCCGGCGCTCCCGGAGGTTGGGCCGATCGCGAACCCGCTGGGCTGGTCGCCGGCCGTTCCGTTCGCGGAGGCCGTTTCGGAGACGCTCGATTGGTACGGGGCGTTCCTGCGCGCGGGGCCGGGGGGCGTTCCCGTTCGAGCGGCGGCGTGACGGGCGCTGGGCGCGAAACGCGCGGCGCGGGCCGTGCCCTCCCGTCGCTTTTCAGCGACTCGATCGCACCGCGGCTCGGGGCGTGGCGGTGCGGGCGAGCGTGATGTTCGGCGGCGGGAGTGCGGGGATGAGCCGTCCAGCGCGTCCGGACACGATGATTCGCGAACAGGAGCGGTTAGCGGCTCAAGCGCTCGCCTCGCTCCTGGCCATTTCACCGCCAAACGATGACGCGAGCGCTGGCGAGCGCCTGCGTCGGCTGGGGCACGCCACGGACTCGTTGGTCATCGCCCTTCAGGTCCAGTGGCAGAACGGGATCGGCGACCATGCGGAGACCGCCGGGCGGGTGGTGGCGGTTGCCCGCGACGCGGTGGCCCTCGTCCGGCAGTTCCC
>DASWYH010000352.1:0-18554 GCA_036405095.1 Gemmata sp.
CGTCGGTCCGGATGTCGGCCGCGATGTCCGGGCGGTACGGGTGCCAGTTCAGGGCCACCGCCGCGAACCCGAGTTCGGCGCGCCCGGCAACCGCGGTCACGACCTTCGGCGGGCGCCCATCGGCGCCAGGCGCCGCCCCGAGCGGCGCCCCCGCGGTGGCCGCCCCCCGGTCGCCGTCCCAGTGGCGCCCCGTCCCGCGCAGCTCCAGGCCCGCGGGCACCGTCGCGGTCACGGTCGCGTCGCGTTCCAGGGACTTCGGGAACCGCGGGAACGGGACCGTGGCGGCGCTCTTGCCGCCCGGCACCGGGACCGTTCCGAGCAGCACCACGCTGAACGGCTGCTTGGTCGGCCGAACCAGCCGCACCGTGACCGGGAGCCACGCGCCGTCGCCCTTGCCCTGGCCGACCCCCTGCACGGCTTCGGGATCGAACTCGGACTCCAGCCCGCGCCACTCGGTCGGCACGTCGATGGTGATCGCGTCCACCTCGGTGCGGATCGGCTTGACCGCGATTTCGGCGCGCACGCGCCAACTGGCCCCGCTCTCGGCGAGTTCCAGTTTGTACACCGGGCGCACGCGCACCGCCCCCTCGACCGGCCACGCCTCCACGGTCAGCAGCGGCGCGCTCGTGGCGCTCGGTCCGGTCGGCCCGGTGGTCAGCTTAAAAAGCGCGGTGCTCAGGTCGTCGTCGAACGGCCCGGGGACTTCGACTCGTCGGAGGTCCGGGCCGTGTTTGAACACGAACCGGTTGTGCGGCCCGGCCTTCACGGTCACGGTGCCGGTCTGCTTGAACACGTCCAGCACCGCGAACGGGCCGACCGGCGAAGGGGCCGACTTCGTTCCCGCTTTCGGCCGCGACTGGCGCACAACGGCCGTTACAACCCAGTCCGCGCCGGGCGAGCCGGGCGGCAGTTCGATCCGCCACACCGGCTTGTTGGGGTCGCCCGGTTTGCCCACTTCGGGTTGCTGGAGGGGGCCGGCCTCGCCCGGGGCCGCGACCCGGTCCACGCTCACGGCGGCGCCGGCGGGGGCCACCAGCTTCCACTCGCGCCCGGGGCCGCGCAGCTTGATCTTCGCGGTCGATTCCGCGAACCCGTCGGTGAGCACGACGCCCACGTCAATGTCCGCGCTCTGCACCTGGTCGGCCGGCTGCGCGGCGGCGGCGGGCGGGTCCCAGATCACCTCGAGCGCCTCCACCGGGCCGAGCGGGACCCCGCCCTCACCGCCCCTGGGGGCGAGGTGCTTGGCTTCGAGCGCGAGGCGCCGGGTCTCGACCGGCTTCGGCGGGTCGGGGGTTCTGGTGACCAGCGTGAGCCGCCTCACGTCGCTCGGCGGGTCGAGAACGAGGGTGGTGATTGGGGCGCGGGGGAGCCCGAAATCGAAGCCGATTTCGGCCTTCGTGCCGCGCGCGGTGACCTGGGCTTCGAGGTCCAACGTGAGCGCGTGGTCGCCGGCCGTTTCGGCCAGCACCGCGAACCCGTCGTCGGCGGTTTCGAGGACCGGGAGCTTCGCCCCGTCGAGCGCCGCGCCGACGACGAACGCGCGCCGCCCCCCGAGCGCGACGGCCGCATTGGGTCGGGTTGTGCGGAACGAATAGGTCAGTTTCAGAGCCGCGACGAGCTGCTCGCCCCGCTTCTCGACGCGCCCGCGGACGGCGCACGCGCTCGGTGCGGCCGGCTTACGCGCGCCGAGTTCCTTTTTCAGTTGCTCGACACGGTCGAGCAGTTCTTGGAACTCCCGGGGGGTGAGCGTCACGCGCTCCCCGCTGCCCGCGGCCCCGAGCCAAAGGAACGTGCCGTCCGGGAGCTTCACCACCTGCGACTTGGGATCGCCCTTATCGGCCTTGGGTGCCTCGGGGGACTTTTTGAGCGGGTCGCCCGCCGGCGGCTGGGCCGACAGCGCGACCGCGCCGACGAACAGGAGCGCGAGCGAGAGCCCCCCGGCCCTCTTTCCGGAAAAAGGGGAGGTTGAGGGGACCGGCCTCTCCGCGCGCGTCGGCATGGGTGATACTCGCGGGGCGCGTTACGGGACGCGCCATCTCCCGCTCAGTATACCCAAATCCCGCAGCCGATTTGCCCCATCAAATGGGAATCGGTTCGCGGCTTTGCCCATTCAACCCGCGCAAGTCGCGCGCCCGGTCCGCTCGGCACCCGAGGACCGCGCACAGGGCCGCCGTCAGAAGGACGAACGCGATGGTGTGCGTGCCGTACACCATTGCGAGGTCCGCGCCGCGCCCGCCGAGGAGCCCCGGACCCGCCATCAACACGAACGACGAAACCAGGGCCCCGGTGACGAACCCGCGCACGCGCCGCGGGAGCGCGACCGCGGCCGCCGCGTACGTGAGCGCCGCGAGCGGGAGCAACAGCACAACCGCGTGGTGCTTCCAGGTCCGCTCGCTGAACAGCAGCATCCCGAGGCAAATTAACCCGCACTCCGCGGCGAGCCTCCAGCCCTGCCGCGGGTCGCCCGACCGGCGCACCGGCACGCGGCACAGGCACACCACCGCGAGCGCGAACGCGGCCGTGAGGGCCTTCACCGCGACCCACGCCGCCGGGCGCCCGATGTCCGCAAGGTTGTGGTACTCCGCAGGCGCCGGGAGATCACCCTCGGGCGCCTTCAGGTAGGTGATGAACGACGGGCTGTGCGTGAACAGCCGGTACACGAAGCCGGGGACCGCCTGGTTCGGGTGCTCGGTCGTGATTTCGCCCTTCAAGAGCGGGCGCTCGACCATGAGCGCGTACCAACCGGTCAGCAGCTCGCCGTTGCGGTCCCACCCGAAGGTGACGCCCGGCACGACGGCGAGCCACAGCACCAGGCCCACGAGCGTCGCCCCGAGGGCGCGCCAGCACCGCTTCCATGCGAGGTAGGCGACGAACAGCCCCGGCGTCACCTTACAGGCGATGGCAAGGGCGAGCGTCAAACCCGCGAGCGTGTCGAGCCGCCGGCGGAAGGCTTCGAGCGCCGCCGCGACCAGGAACAGGATGAAGATGTTCACGTTGCCGTGCGACAGGTCGCCGAGCAGCGCGGGGAGACAGAAAACGACCGCGGCGGCGCGTGCGAGGTCGAGCGCGAAGGCCGAAGCTTCCCCGGCCGAGTACGGTGGAGAAGGCAACCGATTCCCCAACGGGGGGGGCTGGCACAGCCGAAAGGACCACACCGCGGCCAGGACCGCGAGCAGCACCTTCGTGTAGAACCACACGAGCGCCCCGGTCACCGGCGGCAGCGCCATGAAGGGCCGCAGGAGCACCGCCATGATCGGCGGGTTCGGGTACTCGTTGCGGCCGACGTAAATGTTCTCCCCGTCGAACACGCCGTTCACCAACTCGCGCCAGCGCAGGAACGCGGACCGCGTTTGCTGCCCGGAGTCGCCGGGCTTGGCGATCTTGGCCGCGTACTTCGCGCTCATCAGCACGACGACGACCGCCAGTAGCGCAACGAACCCGGCGCGCGCGCGCCCCGGGTTCGCGGAATAAGTGGCGCGGAAACGGGTGACGAACCGCGAGAACGATAGCAGGTGCACGAGAGCCCCCTCCTCACCGACGGAAGGCGGGAATCATCGCGCACGGAGCGGGTCGCGGTCAACCCGAAGCCGGGACCGCAGGCGCCGGTGGGTCCTGGCCACCCCTCTCTGCTCACGGAGCACCGCCCAGAAATCACTTCTCCGGCTTCTCCGGAACCGGCGGGTTGCGGAGCCACGCCGCGAACGGGCGTCGCACGTTGGGGGCCCGCGCGGCGTCCGCGATCGACCACGCCCCACACCACAAGAGGAAGTACGCGTCGCTGTCGTGGTCCCGGGACGCGAGCGCGTGAACCACGTATCGCCCCTTCCCGTTGCGGGTGCGGAACAGGGTCGGCTGGTTGAACGGGAACCCCGATGGGTACGGCGAGTCCCACGGGAGGAGCTGGTGCGGGCGCGGGCGCCCCGGCGGACCGAGCAGCAGCGCGCGGTGCTGCGCGTCGGCGGCCGGCAGTGCGACCCATTCGAGGTCGTTGATAACGAACCGCCGGTTCGCGGGCGCGGCCTGGAGCTCCCCCATCACCCGCGCGTGACCGTTGAACCCGGTTTCCCCCTGCCCGATGGAAATGGCCGTGTACACGTGCATGAACCGCAGGCCCGGTTTCAGGTGCATGACGAGGTACACCGCGTGCGGCGAATCGTACCACGCCACCACTTCGCCGTCCTGAACGCCTTGTGTGCGCAGGTACTCCGCGACCTCGGCGATCTCCGTCCAGTCGATCACCGCCTCGTGGGGCGGGTGGAGGCGGAGCCGGTCCCAGAGCCGGTACCGCTCGGCGTCGGTCAGGTTCGTGCGCCAGCAGGTGGGCCACAGCCCCAGCCGCTCGGCGCGGAACGCGACGTGGCGCGGGAGATACCGCTCGTGCGTCTTCGGAGGAACGGCGGCGAGCTGGTCGCGGGCCCAGGGGCTGTAATCGGCAACGGCCCACGCCGCCGCGACCGCGACGAACCACGACAGCACAACACAAGTCCACGCCCACCGGTGCGACGCCCACACGCCGAGCATCAGAAGCGTTTCGGGGATGTGCGCGTACTGGAACCCGCGCTGCAAGAAGAACGCCTGCCCGAACCACGCGAGGTACAGCGCCCCGAGCACCCCGCGCGCGAACCGCGCGTCCGCGCCCGCGCTCTTCTCCCACAGGTGCCGCGGGAGCCAGTACCCGAGCGGCCCGGCGCGACCCGGGCGCGCGGTCGCCGCCCGCCGGCTCGCCCACGGGGCCATGTCGAGCAGCGCCACGAGCGCCAGCGGCACGGTGAGAAACGGCCCGAGGCTCCACCCCGGGAACCAGTCCAGTTGCTGCCTCACCCGCTGCGGGAACTCGTACTCGACCAGTTCCAGGTAACCCGGGTTCCACTCGGTGAACACTTCGAGGAACGGTTCCCAGGTCCCCGACGCGAGGAGCCACGCCACACCGGCCGCGCCGACGATCAGCCCGCCGGCGAGGTTCCCGAGGAGGTCGGCCCCGGCCGCGCCCCACTGCCGCGGGTGCCGGCCCGCGAGCCGGCGCGCGGTGAGCAGCCACACGGTCGCGGCCATGACGACGATGTGCGGTTTGATCCACACCGCCGCGCCCCACAACAGCCCCTCGTAGAGCGACCGGCGGAAGGGTGCGAGGAACGCCCCCCGAAGGGCGGGGGGAGAACCCGAGGGCGCACCCGCGTCCGGAACGTGCCCGGTTCCCTGCTGAGGAGGAAGCAAGGGAAGGGGGTCCGCGGCCCCCATCCCGCGGCGCACGCGGAGCGCGACCGCCGCCAGCCCCGGGAGCGCCATCCAGGTGTCGCGCTGGGCGTGCGACATCTCGATCGTGAACGGGTACAGCACCGCCGCGCCCGCGAGCGCCCACCACCGCGCGGCGCGCGACGCCCCGCCCCATTTCGCGAGCCGGTCCGTCAGGGCCACCACGCCGGCAACGATTAGCAGGTCCGCCGCGCGCACCGCAACGACGCTCTCACCGAACACCCACTGAATGAGCGTCAGCACCCACACGAACCCGGGGAGGTTGGTGTCGAAAATGTCGCGGTAATGGACCCCGCCTTCGAGCAGGTTCCGGGCGGCCATCTGGTAGAGCGTGAGGTCGCACCAGGGGGGCATGCGCAGGAACAGCGGCACACCGACGGCCAGCGCGACCGCGGCGACTGTCCGGGCCGCCCACACCGACCGCCACGGGCAACAGAGGGGAACACGCATGAGGTGCACGAAAGAGAACGGAACGGCAGAGTTCGGTCAGGATACGAGTTCGCAGCCCGCACGCCACCGGCACGGCGGGAAGGCTCAGTACCCGTCTTCGTGTTTGAACCGTGCCCGGAGGGCGGCCTCCATTGCCGCGTCCCCGGGCGACGCCCCCAGCGCCCCGAGGTTCACGAAGTGCGGGCTCGCGAGCAGGGTCCGGAGGCCCACATCGGTGAGCTGCGAGTTGTACTTGACGTGCAGCGCGGTCAACCCGGTCGCGCCCTTCCAGTTCGCCAGCACCCCGGCCGCGCGGTCGTCGATCCGGTTGCGGATCAGCCACAGGATCGGCGGGCACCACGTCCCGCACCCGCGCACCAGCTCGCGCACCCCCTGGACGCCCACGCCGTTGTCGTCGAAATCGAGATACCAGAGGGTGCGGAGCCGCGGGCTCCGGGTCAGCGCGCGGATGTCCGCGGCGCGGAGCCGCCCGCCGTGGCAGTTGAGCAGCCGCAACTCGGCCCCCGGTTGCGCCGCGAGCCGGTCCGCGTCGGTGCCGTGCAGCGGGTTGAAATCCAAACCCAGGTACGCGAGCCGCGTGAGGTGCGGCGAGCAGAGCAGTTCCGTGAGCCCGTGGCCGCCGATGCGGTTGTGCGCGAGATCGAGGTCGCGCACGCCCGCGAGGGCCGGGGACCCCGCCAGGACCGCAGCCGCCTCGTCGTCCAGGCCGCAGTTGGTGAGCCGGAGCGAAACGAGGTTCGGGAACCCGTCCGCGAGGAGCGCCCGAACGTGGTCCGCGTGCCAGTCGTTGCTGCCGCGGATGTGGAGCCGCCGCAGCCCGCTCAGCCGCTTCGCCGCAACCAGCGCCGCGAACGCATCAACGTGCATCGCGGTTTCCGTCAGATCGAGAGCGTGCAGCCCGGTCCAGTGCGGGGCGTCCGCAAGCGCCGGGGCGTTCACGTCCATATCCGCGTACCGCAACTTTATCGCGCGCACCGTGGCCGCCTCGGGGAGGTGCCCGAACGCGCGCAGCCCGGCGGCGCAGTCGCCCCGGAGGTCCAGCCCGGCGCCCCAGCCCACGAGCCCCGCTTCGGCAAGGCGCGCGACCAAATCGGGGGTAAACGTGTGTGCGACGAGCGTGACCGGGGGAACCGTGCGGAGGCGGTCCGCGAGCGGCCGCAGGTCCGCCGGGGCGCCGAGCACGAGCCGGTGCGGGAACCCGCGCTCGAACCCGCCCAACTGGGCCTCGTCGGTGATGCCGTCGGGCCACCACGCTTTAAGCTTCTTGGGGAGCTTGGGCTCCCAGTCGGCGCGGTGCCCCTTCAGCAGTTCGGTGGCGCGCCGTTCGAGCGCCACCAGGCGGTGAACGCCCGCATCGATCCGGGTCCAGTCGGTCGTCAGCAGCCCGTGGTGGTAGCGGTCCCGGAGGAACTCGTACATCGCGTGGCTGCCGCCGTACTCGTGCCGCGCGGCGGCCAACTCGCACTGAGCCCGGATGAACTCGGCACGGGCCTCTTCGCCGTTCTCGCTCAGCCAATCCGCGAGGGCCAGGCGCGGCGTGTCTTCGTCCGGGTCGGTGCGGATCGCGGCCAGCAGCGCGTCACGGTCGGACAGCATTGGGCGGAACCCCGGTGGAGCAGGATTCCTGAACCTTAGCAGATGCGGGCACGGTGCGGGATAGGGATCGGGAGCAGACGAAAGGGCAGGTGAGCCGATGACCTGCGGGCCGTGCGCTTCTGGTTCCCGAGCCCCGCTCCTCAGCGGAGCCATTTATCGGCAAACTGCATGTACGCGGCCCAGTCGCCGGGGGTCATGGCGTGTTTGCCGGCGCGGATGAAGTAGCCCAGCCGCTCGTCGCTCAACGTGCCCTGTCCGGGCACCTTCGCCGCCACCGGCTTGTCTTTGGTGTACAGCTCGTACACGGGGGCCGCGGCGCGCAGCACGTCGAACTGCCCCGGCGGGTTGGCCCACTGGTCGTCTTCGGCGTTGGTGAACAGCACCGGGCGCGGGGCACAGATCGCGACCAGGCAGTGCTGATCGAACGGGAGCCTCGTCGTGTCGTCGCCGAACGCGCTGAAGTTCCCACAGAACCAGTGCGGGAACACGGTGGTGATGCGCTTCACCGGTTCGGCCTTCGGGTTCTTGCTCCGGCTCGGACCGGCGCCCCCGCACCCCGATTGGTGCGGGATCACCACCGCGATGCGCTCGTCGAACGCGCCGGCGAGCAGGGCGGTCTTCCCCAGCCGGGAGTGGCCGACCACGGCCAGGCGCTTGGGGTCGATGCCCTTGTCGGTCACGAGGAAATCGACCGCGCGGTGACAGCCCCACGCCCACCACATGATGGTGGCGGTCTCGGCCGGGTCCGCGTCGCCCTTCGCGACCGGCAGCGTCGCGCGCATGCCCTCGCGCACGTTCGGCCGATCGGGTTGGATGTCGCCGCAGTAGAACGTCGCGACCGCGTACCCCTTATCCACGATCTGCTGAAGCGGCCACGTGTCGGCCTGTTTCCCGCGCCCCGCGGTGGTCGCTTTGTTGGTGCCCTTCTCGACGCCCGGGTAACTGGCCGGCACCCACGCCGTCGGGATGCGCACCTTCTCGTGCGCGGTCAGCAGGTGGTTGCCGCCGAAGTTCGGCCCGACGAAGCACCCGGCGGGCACCTTCCCGTTGGGAACGGCAACCAGGAGGTAGATCTTGGGCCAATCGGGCGGGCCGAACGTGAGTTCCACTTCGCGGAGCGTGCCTTTCCCGTCGAGCGCCTTGGCGTCCTCGAACAACACCTTCGCGGTGACCTTTTCGGGCTTCGCCGGGAACCGCCCGTACATGTAATGCTGGAACAGCGCCTTCAGTTCGGGCCGCCGCTTCTCCTCCCAGTCCTTCTTCGTGGTGATCTTGGTTCCGTCGCGCATCGTGAGCACGTCCGGGAACTCCGCCACCGACGGGAGCTTGTCGGGCATAGGCAGGTCAGGAGGGGAACCGGGGATCGCAACGGCGCTCATGAAGAAAAGCCCGAGGGCAGCGAGGGAGAATCGCACGGGAGGCTCCGGAAACAGCAAAGGGGGCCGAAGCCCCCGAGGATACACGAAACGGCGCGCGTTCGTGAGGAGAATTTTGTTCCCGCCGACGGTCCGGCAGCACAAGCTCAGAACCGCAAGCCAAGGAGGGCGGCGAACGCAAGCGGTTCCAGGCCGATCATCTCAAGCGGCAGGCTGAACGATTCGTTCACCTCGATGCGAATCGTTCTGCCATCGTCGCGGGTCACCGTGAGGTTCGGGAACAGGTGCCGGCTCAACTCGTGCGCGTTCGGCACGAGCCCGACATCGAGCGGCTCGAAGTCCACTTCGGTGTTCTCCGAGAACCGGTTCCGCAGTTCGAGTGAACTGAGGAACAGCGGCCCGATGCAGCACAGATTTTGCACGGTGGACTTCGGGTTACAGAACTGGAGCCCGCACCCGTCCTGTGGCATCTTCGCCAGCCGCTTCGCGGTTTCGGTGTCCGGCTTCCATCGCTCCAGGCCCCCCTTCGAGCGGAGCACGAACCCCTGGATCGCCTGCGGGTGCGCGGACACCACCAACCAATCGCCCACGATGGCATAACTGGGCGTCAGGACGCCGAACCCGCGGGCGTAGAACTCACGGATCTCGACACCCTTCAGCACCTTTTTCCGCACCTTGATCGGGCTGCTCGCGATGCCCTCCAGTGCGCGCTGGATGTTCTCGGTTGCGGCCTTCACCTTCGCCGGGTCTTTGCACGACACGCAGATGACCTGCCCGAACACCGAGAGCCCTTCGGTCGGGGTTTGGAACAGCACCAGTTTGTCGCCGAGATGCGGGAGCAGGTCGTCCTTCACGTTGATGCCGAGGAACTTGTCGGTCTCGCGCGCCAGGTACGCCTTGCGCGCCTGGATCAACTCAGTGGGCCTTTTCTTGACACCCTCTTCGACGCCGAACTCCTGGTTCATCGTGAGGAACTCGACCACCCCGAGGCCCGCGTCGTAGGTGGCCGCCGGGTCGAGCCGGAGCGCCGAGAAGCGGCTCACGTCCGGCGGCATCGGCGGGAGGTCGTTGAGCCCGAGCGGCGTGCTCTTGAGCGCCTTGGCGATCCCTTTGCGCTCGCCGGGAACGTCGAACTCGTAGAGCGCCCGCGCCTCCTTGCCCTCGAACCCGGAGGAGAAGACGACCGCCTTCAACCCGCCCAGGCCGACCTCGTCGAGGCGCTCCCGGAGCCCGGGGACGAACGGCCCCGCGAGGCTCTTGGCGAGACCGACCACGCGGGCCGTGTCCACGAACCCGCGGGTCACGGTTTCGTACTCGCCGAGCTTCACCGCGCGCTGAAACAGCGGGTGCCCGGTCACGCCGCCCTTCGTGGCGTTCGCGGCGAACTCGTCCATAATCGCTTCGGGCTTGCGCGTGCCGAAATAGAACACGAAGTGTTTGCCCTCGGACCACCACGCGGAATGGAGGGGGACCGGTGGGGCGCCCTCCTTCGGGGGCACGAACCGGAACCCTTTGCGCCCCTTCGCCTCGAACGCTTCGACCTTGTTTTCGCCCTTCCGCATCAAGAGCCGGATCGAACCGTTCAGCACGTCCGCCCGGTCGGCCGAGTTCGGCACGATGATGAGCAGTTGCGCGTCCGGCAGGACCGCATCGGCCGCGGGCAACTTGCCGCTGAAAAGCCCGGTGACGGCGCCCCCGATCCCTTTAAGGGACGGGGCCGGTTCGCGCACCTCGCCCGCGACGATCACGCCCTTATCGGCGATCAGATCGGCGAACTTCTCGGCGGCTTTCAGGTCCGCGAGGCTCGCCTTCAGTTCCGCGGGCGCTTTCCCTTCCAGGAGCGGGTCGGCGAGCACCGCCGCGCCGAGCAGCTTCGGCCCCTTCTCAATCAGCGCACGGACACTGTCGCCCGTCGGCCCGGCCATAACCGGACCCCAGACCGATTTCTTGTACGCCTCGTTGTGTGCGGTGACGCCGTCCCACCGCACGTAAAGCTGTGTGGTCGGCGCGAGTAGCTTTTCGGGTGCCGGATCGGTGTCGCCCGCACGGACCGGCGGCGCGAACGCAGCAACCGTCAACGAGCACAGCGCAAAGACAAGCGGGCGGTGCATTAGGATTCCTCGGAGACGTGCGGAGCGCGAATGAGGGCGGCGATCATTTCGACCCGAAGTTACGCGGGATCTCTTCGAGCGGCTTTCTGTTTTTACCCCGAAGGGTTGCATCCCAGAGCCCCGGGTCAGCACGCGCTAGCGGGCGCCACCCTGGGACGCTTCGCGGTTCGGGTGCGTTCACGGTTCCCCAGGGCGCTGCGCCCCGGGCATCTCGTGGTCCCAGGGTGCGCTGCGCGACCCTGGGCTCTGGGATACAACCCCTTCGGGGTAAAAACAGAAAGTCCTTACTTCTTTTCCACCGGCGGCGGAACGTCTTCCTCCACCACTTCGGCTCCCGGTGGCAACGCGGCCGGTTGCCCGTTAGGCCCCCGAAGGCCCGCCCGCCCGTTCTCCTTCGGCGCCTTTTTCTTGCGGTCGATGAGCGGAAGCTTTTCGAATTTATCGTCCAGTACGCCCTTGCTGTCCACTTCGAGCCAGTCCTCGAGCAACGTGGCGTACACGCGGCGGAAGTCGGTGTGGTACTTGATGTCGCCGTCGGTCAGGTCCGAGAGGCTCGGGTGCTTGCCCACCAACCCGCCGACCACCTGCGAGCCCGCGACGAACATGCACGACCCGCTCCCGTGGTCGGTGCCGCCCGAACCGTTCTCCTTCACGCGCCGGCCGAACTCCGAGTACGTCATCACCGCCACGCGCTCCGAGTGCTCGGGCTGGAGCGCGTTAAAGAAGTTGCCCAGAGCCGAAGAGAGTTCGCCCAGGAGCTTGGCGTGCACCTCGGCCTGTCCGGAGTGCGTGTCGAACCCGGGGAGCTGGACGTAGTAGAGCCGCGTGCCGAGGCCCTTCTGGATCATCCGGCCGATCAGCCCGAGCTTCCCGCCCAGGGTGTTCAGGTCGTCGGGGTCGGTGACCGTGAACCGGCCGTTGACGAACTCGCGGCGCTGCCCCTGTCCGCTGCCGCCCGCTTCGCGGAGCGCGTCCTCGATCTTCTGGAGGCTCGTGTAGGTTTGGAGCTGGCGCTTGCGGACGAACGCGCTGAGGTCGGCCTTGCCCGTGCCCGTGTCGCTGTTCAGGCTCTCGATCAGCGACTTGCGGTTCGATTGGTTCCCGGTGAGTTGGAGCTTGAAACTGGCGCGGTCGGCGAGGCTGATGACGCCGCCGTCGGCGCCCTGCATCGCGACCGGCACCCGCTCGTTGCCGAGGTACATCCCGGGGACGCCCGCGTCCTTCACGCTCAGGCCGGGGATCGTGCGCGCGAGCCACCCGCTGGTGTGCGCCCGCTTCGGGTCCGCGAGTTGCCAGATGTCCATCGACTCGAAGTGCGAGCGGTCCGGGTTCGGATAGCCCACGCCCTGGATCACCGCGAGCCGCTTCTCGTCGTAGAGCTGCTTCATCGCGACCATCTGCGCGTGCAGCCCGTGGTAGTCGTCGAGCTTCTGCACCGCTTTCTTGTTGAACGCGAGCGTCGGGCGGGCCTTTTGGTACAGGTCGTCTCCGAACGGCACCACGGTGTTGAGGCCGTCGTTGCCGCCCGTCAGCTCGATGACGACGAGAACGGTGTCCTTCTTCTTCTCGTCTTTCTCGGTCGCCTGGGCGGTGGCGGCGAGGAACTCGGGCACCACCCCGCCGACGGCCAGCAGGCTCGACGTGCCGAGGGTGGTCTTCAAGAAGTCGCGGCGCGTGGACATTGGCGAACCTCATGAGCGGTGAGAGTGGGTGAGCGGCGCGGCCCGAGCCCGCCGGTTGTTGTGCTTCGTGCAGCGCCAGCGGGATCACACCGCCTCGCCGGGGGCTAGTCCAACTGGTACTCGGGCAGACACATCATCGCGTGGTAGGCCTCGCGGACGCGGGCCTTGAAGTCCGGCGAATCGAGTTCCACGTCCTTCGGATCGAGCGGCTTGGGCGGTGGCTTCGGCACGTCCTTCTTGTCCCCGCCCTTGGGTTCTTCCTTCGCTGCCCCGGGTGGGGGGGCCTCGACCTTGGGCTGTTTGCCCTTCGGGAGCGGACCTTTCGGCGGAACGGCTGGCGCCGCGGCCGTGTTGGGTGTGAGCAGGAAGGTTTCGATCTTCTTCGCTTGTGCCGGGGGCACGGCCTCGCCGTACAGGAGCACGCCCATTTGCTTCACGACCGCTCCGATGTCCTTCGGCTTGGCGGCGTAAATCGCGGCACACACGTCGAACTTTTCGTCCGGGGCGAGCGCGGCCATTTCGATCTTGGGTTCCGTCGCATAACTTTTGAGCCCCACCGACCCGGAACCCGAGCCTCTGCTCCGATTCCACGTCCCGAGCGCGACCTTTTCCGCGAAGTTGTTGCGCGCCAGAAGGGTCGCACTGTTGAGCCAGTCGGTGCCGGTGCGCCACCCCTTGACGTTGGGCGGCGCGAACAGCGCCTGACCCATCTTCGCAAGCGGTTCGACCAGATCCGCAAGCGGGACACGTGCCTCGGCCCCGCTCCGCACGGCCCCGAGCGCGCACTCAACGGGCCACTTCACCCGCTTACGGTAGGCATGCGCGCTGAAGAACAGCTTGGAACCGAGGATGGTCTTCACGAGGTCCGCGATGTCGTAATCGGACTTGCGGAACTGCCCGGCGAGCGGTTCGAGCAGCTCTTTCGGCGGCGGCGCTTCACTCACGAGAAATGCGTAGAGCTTCGACACGAGGAACGTCGCGCACGCGTCGCGGTCGCAGCACAGCCGGACTATATCTGCGCCGGTCCACTTACCCGCTTGGCCGAAGACGGTCTTCGCGCCGTCGTCGTGCAGGTCGCGCTTGAACTCGAACTGCTTCACCTCGGCGTCGTGGTGCCAGCCGGTGAGCGCGCGGGCCGCTTCTTGAATGTCCTTCTCGGTGTAGTTGCCGACCCCGAGCGAGAACAATTCCATTACCTCGCGGGCGTAGTTCTCGTTGGGCGCGCCCTTCACGTTGCGGTTCGAGTCGAGCCACACCAGCATGGCGGTGTCCTTGCTCATGTCGAGCAGGAACGGCCGGAACTTCCCGAGCGCGTGCTTCCGAATGGTGACGTTCTGCTCGTACATCAGCTTCGTGCTTCGGACCTTGGCGTAACTGGTGGCGAAGTGGTTGTGCCAAAACAAAGCCAACTTCTCGCGCAGCGGGTGCCCGCCTTCGGTCATGGCGTAGAGCCACCACACGCGCAGGTTCGCCGGTTCGGTGTAGAACTTGCCGCTTTCGGTGAGCAGTTCCAGGCGGTCCGCCTGGTCCGGTTCGCCGCTCATGAAGCGGTCGAGCGTCTTGGGTAAGCCCTGCGCGAGCGCGCGATCAGCCTCCGCCGGGGTGACCCCGAACCCGGCCCGGCGGAACAGGTGCGCGACCCATTTGCGGCTCCACTCGCCCGCGGCCGGGCGCCACGGCTGCCACGCGTCGGCGGGGTCCACTTTGTTCAACTCGGAGGGGAGGACATCGGCCACGGCGTGTTCCTCGGGGCACCGGCAGACCGCCGGGAGAAGATTCGGACAGGCGACCGCATTATCACCGCATCGCGGCGGAGATCAAGTTCCAACTTTGGGACTTCTGGTCAAAAGTCATCGGATCGAAAATTATGCGTCGAAAGCCGAGTGCCTGAAAAGACCTATGATTTCCGATCCGATCGACGTAACAACCGCAAGCGCTCTGAGTGCATTAACCCACGAACAGGGCGCGATACCCCCGGACACGGGCGCCGCGGTTTACGGCTTCTTCGCTTTCGCTTCAGCTTCCTTGATGTACTTCTCCGGATTCTCTTTGAACTCGTCGCGGCACCCGGAGCAGCACACGTAGTAATCTTTCCCCTTGTACGTCACCTTCATCGTCCCGAGACCGCCGCTCACGATGCACTCCGGGCCTTTGGGGACGTTCGCGAACGCTTCGCCCTGCTTCGTCGCACCCACCTGATACTTCTTGGTGAACGCGACCGCCGTTCCCGCCGGCCGGCTCTCAAACCGGTACAGGTGCCTGTTGCTGTGCAACAGACTGAACACTAAACGCTGTTCCTCGGCTACGGGACCGTCGGTGCGAGTGAGGACCAACACTTTGTTCTGGTCTGTGAGTTTGCCTGCGAAGGTCGCGGTGCCTTTGTCTGCGGTCGTGAGCGCGAGCGTGAACTTCGGTTCGGAGCCCGTCTTCTCGGCTGTGTAACGGAGTTCGCCCTTCGTGAAATGTTTCCCTTTCGTGAAGGTGAGCGCCAGCCACGCATCGTCGCCTTTAAATTTCCACTCCCAAGTGATCGTCTCTTCCCAAGCCCCGGCGGCGCGCTCTTCCTTGGTCCCTTCAGGAGCACCGCTGCCCTTCCACGCACCGACCAACACGTTAAAAGGCTGGAGGGCTTCCTTTGGTGCTCGCGGCTTGGCGGTATCGCACAGACAAATGGTGTCAGAGTGGCGCGCCCCGTGGTCCAAAACCGCACAAGCGACCAGAAACAGAACAGCGGCCATACCGGCTCCTCTCGGAAAATGCGGAGTCCCGGGGTAGTTCTCCGAAATGACGACGCCAATTGCCATCGCTTTCAAACCAATTAAAAGAAGAAAGCCCGCGCTTTTGCGCGGGCATTTGCTTCTCGGGTAGAGAAGTGCGGATACAAGTTTTTGAAGACCTGAAGTGTAGTAACTTCAATTACACTCGCGGCTTGCGGAACCGGCTCAGCTTTCCGAGCGGGGGCACCTTTGGAGCCGGAGCGGGCGGTTCCGCGTTCGGTCCTTCGGCGTTGCCGGCTTCCGCACGAACGATGCGTGCTGTATCCCCTCCGGCGCCCATCATCGTGTTCTGGGCGTCCCGGTTCACTTCCCAACCAACGGTGGCGAGCACGTCGGAGGACTGTTCGATCTTGTCGTGGATCTCTTGCCGGTCCACACGAACGTGCGGTGGGGCTTCGATCCCGATCTTGACACGGCCAGGGCCGACGCTAACTACGGTGAGCTTGATATCGCCCGCGATGATGATGGATTCGCCGGGGCGTCGGGTGAGAACGAGCATCAGATGTCCCTCCTGGATGGTGCCGGCGGTGGGGTGAGGTTGGATTTGACCCCGCCAGCGCTCCTCGTTAACGGATTCTACGATACAATTCGCCGCATCTTGCAGGCCAGACTCATTTTTTCCTAAAGTTCATCACCACATTTACCGAAAATTTATTAAACCGCCTGCTGCCTCCCACTCTCGGTTGGGAGCGTGGAAAAATTGAGCAATTTAAGGGCCAACTGACAAAAGACGAGAGAAAATGGGCGGAAGTTTGCGACCGGGTAAAAATTTCTGGGGTGATAGGCACCGATGCTACGCAAAATTGAGGCGACAGCATAATTGCGAGGAAGCTCCTCGGAGCGGGATTCCTATCAGGGCGCGGGCGTGAGAGGCAATCTGCGCACTCTGGGAATGCACTTACCGAGTGTTTCCCGGAGTGCTTTCAGCCGATCGGCCCCGTCCCCTCTTTAAACGGGTTGAGTGGAGCAGTTCCGCCCTCGAACCCGCTGCCCGCACCGAGCCAGTAATAGCCGGCAGCTTCGCGAGCGTATCTCTATTCCCATCAACCAGTTCGTGCGGCACATCGAGTTTGTGCCATTGCGTCTTTAAACTGGCCCGCCGAGCCCAACCCTTTGCGCCCCTGCTCAGGTTGCTTCTTCTGGTTCGCGGTCGGTCCCACAGTGATTGGTTTCTTGGCAAGCAGGTCGAACCTGGCCTGAGGGTGCCAGCACTGCGGGCCGGTACTCAACGCCTCCACCGCCCCATTCAGAAGACCCGCCATTCGCCGACGCCACTGGACACGGTCTCCAGCCGCTGTTGTGTATGAAGCGGCCGACGGTGCCGCATGTCTGGCGCGCCCGCAAGGGCGCGGGGCTAAGTGACGCCGCTCCCTTGCCGGCGCGGCTCATTGCGAAGGGCACTCTCGACGGGTTCGTCGCGCCACGATCTCATAGAAACGCGATCACATCGCCGCGTATTTGCTGCGTGCGAGCCGCGGGCATTTTTGATACATCAGCGAGACCGGGGAGCAGAGGTGATTATTGGACTCGGGAATTTTCAGAGATGGGGCGGGAACATCAGGCGAATAAGCGACTGGCTACGGCACCACACATTAGCAATCATTAGCGCTGATAAATCGAACCGGTATCCCCAAAAACATCTGCAAAAACTTCAATACCAGTTAAGCCTGAACTAACTATCATCGCTTAGCCAAATCTAAAGCGACAAGTGGTCAGTGGCCAACTCGGTTTTGGAGAGCTACCACATGCTCTCCGTCCCGTTGTGGCCAACTGACCACTGACGAGGCTACTTATCAGCGAACACCTTCTTGAGGTCTTCTTCGATGGTGCCGATCTGGGCCTTGCGGTTCACCACCTTGCCGTCCTTACCCACCACGAACGCATGCGGCGGGGCCAGGATGCCGTAAGCAGCGGCCAGCGGGCTCCCGTCCAGACCGCCCTCGGCGAACAGGTGCGTCCCGGGTAAGCCGTGCTTCTTGGCGCTCTCGGCGGCCTGCTTCGGATCGTAGTCGAGGTTCACGGTGACCACCGTCAGCCCCTTCGCTTCGTACTCCTTCAGCAGCGCCTGGAGCTTCTTGGCGTCATCCGGGAGCGACTGGCTCCAACTGGCCCAGTAGTACACCACCACCACCTTCCCGGGCTGTGCCGCGTTGAACTGTTGCGCGGTGCCCAGCACGTTCCCGACGAGTTCGAGCGGCTTGCCCTCGGCGTCGTACCGCCTCAGCGCGCCCGCCGCTTTCAGGCCCTGCGGCGTGTTGGGGTGGTTCTTCACCAGTGCCTCGAACGCGACCCGGGCTTTCGCTTCGCCCTCCTTCGCGCCCGAGTGCTCGTGGGCCATCGCCAGGCGCCACCACGCTTCCGGCGCGTCCGCGCTCTGCGGGTACGCTTTCACGAACTCGTCGAGCGCCGTGCGCCACTTCTCCTGAATGGCACCCAGTTCCTCGTTGCCGCCCTTCATGTTCGCCATCGCGACGGCGTTCTCGGCGTACAGCAGCCGGAACGCCGCGTAAGCGGCGATGGCCGGGTTCGCGCCCGCCTGCGAGTACGCATCCTTGAACTGCTTCAAGCGCACGATGTGCTTGTTCCCCGGTTTGTCGCCCTCGGCCGCCGCCGCGTGGCTGTCCAGCAGCATCTTGATCCAGGTCTCTTTCTTGTCCTCGGGGAGCCGGGCGTTGATCTGTTCGAGGATGTCGGCCCGGTCCGCGTTGAACTTGGCGATCTCCTGCACGCCGCTCAGACCGGGGCCCTTCTTGTCGTACTCGTTCAGGTCGCTGACCAGTTTCTGGATCTCCGGCGGCACCGGGGCGCCGTCGGTCCCGCCGTTCACCTGCTGGGTCGCGGCGCCGGCCGCGGGGCCGTCCACGAGCTTCCACGCGCGCCCGACCTGAACCAGCTCGCCGACCTGGAGCGCGACGCCCTTGCCACCGTCCTCCACGAACACGGTGCCGTTCTTGTACGCGGTGTAGTCCTCGCGCCCGTTGAACGTGTCCGCCGGGCGCACGCTCGGGACGCCGTACTCGACGTGCAGCCACTTCGCCTTGTCGCTCAGTTTCAGCGCCGCGGCGGTGTCGGTCACCTTCTTGGCCGCCCCGGCGGTGCGGGCGAGGAGCTTCTCCACATCGGCGGCCGGGAGCCCCAGCGCGGTCAGGTTCTCGCGGGTCACCGTGAGGGCCGCGAGGCGCTTCGGGTCGTTCGCGATGACGGCCGCAGCGACCTCCTGACTGACCTCTTCGGGGGAGATCACGGCCCACTCGTCGATGACCCCGTCGCGGTTGCGGTCGAGCCCCCACTTGGAGCCGTTCGGGCCGA